>JAJFJJ010000131.1 GCA_021774195.1 Nitrosomonas sp.
GAATGATGCTTAGAGTGCATTGTTGTTTATTTTTGGCAAGGCGCAGTGAGGAGTAATAACTAGTTATTACAACGAAGTGCAACGCAGCAAAAGATAAAGAACAGTGTGCTATAAGCGTCATAGCGTGGTTCACCTTTAGGGCGCGTAGCATTCGACAAAATATTTATTTTATTTCATTTCATAAGACCGGCCAATACTGAAGCGATAAACTGAGGGATTTAGGTTGAATACGCGTCAGATAAGTATTCGTGCGCCATCGTTTTTTTATATATTCATGGTGTGTGCTTAGCTAAAATCGATGCCATTACAAACCATTTTCTAGTTGGTAAAATAGCACGATCATTCATAGTAAATCATAAGCAAGGTGAGATTTTGCTTCGCTATTTTATTTTTTTAATCGTCAAAAGGAGCTGCTAAATGTCAACCCTCACAGAAAAATATCAGACTTTCACCGGGGTTCTGTCTTACCTCTCAGGTCTGGCCCCATTGTTGTTTCGGCTTATTTTGGCGCCTGCGCTGATTATTGCCGGGTATAGCAAACTCGGAATTAGTGGAGATTGGCAAAACTGGTATGACGTGTTCTTGGCAGACCCTGATGTGGTAGCCTGGTTTGGTAATCCAGATTGGGGGTTGGGTTTACCCTTTGCGCCTTTGCTGGCATTTTTGGTGGGTTGGATAGAATTTATCGGCGGTTTCTTGATCCTTATCGGGTTGGCGACACGTATTGTTGCTGTTCCACTGATGGCGATTATGTTGGTTGCTGCTACATCTGTGCATTGGAATAATGGCTGGTTCGCGATTACACCAACTAACCCTGATACCAGTGCTGCGCTTGTGTTGTCTTGGGCGGATATCGAAGGTGCCAGTGAAAGCTTGGAAAATAGCGTAGCGGCGGGCGAGCGCCTGGACAAGATGCGCAACATTATAGAAGAGCATGGTTACCCGGATTATCTTTATGAGACTGGCAAGCCGGTGATTTTAAATAATGGTATTGAATTTTCAGCAATTTACTTTGCTATGTTGCTCAGTTTGTTTTTGACGGGTGGTGGTCGTTTTACCAGTATTGATTTCTTTATCAGAATGTTATTACTTAAGTTAAACCAAGCGAGATCTGATTAGTTAGCTAAAGGGCATTGTCTGTTCATCGTTCACTTGAGATGGTTTTATTAATAAAGATGCGTATCGGTATAGATTTAGGTGGCACCAAAATAGAAGGCGTGGTTCTGGATAACGACGGTAATGAATTGTTGCGTAAACGAGTGGCAACAAGGCAAGTTGAAGGTTACCAAGTAATTTTGCATGACATTGCGCAACTGATAGGCCAACTAGAGGCTAAAGCCTGTGAACGATGTACGGTTGGGATAGGAACACCTGGCGCACTTTCGTCGGTAACGGGTGCGATGAAGAATTCCAACACCATCTGCCTGAATGGGCAACCATTGTTGGAGGACTTGCAGGCTTTGTTGGATCGGCCATTACGTATTGCTAATGATGCCAATTGTTTTGCTTTGAGTGAGGCATTGGATGGTGCGGGTAAAGGGTATGCGGTCGTGTTCGGCGTGATTATGGGCACCGGCGTGGGTGGTGGTATCGTATTCGACGGACAATTGCACCAGGGCTATCAGCATATTGGCGGAGAATGGGGCCATAACATCTTGGAGTTGAATGGGCCGGATTGTTATTGTGGTCAAAAAGGTTGTGTCGAGACGTTAATTTCCGGCCCCGGTCTTACGGCTGATTTCCGTCGACATGGTGGCAGCGATTCATTGCTGGCTGGTGATATTGTGACGTTGGCAGCACAAGGTGATCCTTTAGCAGAAGCGGCGATGCAACGGTTTTTTGATCGTTTTGGGCGTGCCATGGCGATGGTGGTTAATATCCTTGATCCTGATGCCATTGTGTTGGGCGGTGGTCTGTCAAATGTGGAAAGGCTCTATTCTGAAGGGCGTGAGCAAGTCGCCCGTTATGTTTTCAATGATCAATTGATCACCCCTATTTTAAAGAATGTTCACGGTGATAGTTCCGGTGTGCGCGGTGCCGCGCAGTTATGGGGCAGTGATGAAATTTAAATTTAATTGAGCCATTTTCCGAGCTAAAGTGTCAGACGCACTGATTGTTATAGCTGTGATTTTTTAATGGATAAGCAAGTGAATATCGTTAGCGATAAGGAAATATAGAACACGATGATTAATCCAGCAGGAAGGTTAAATAGTAAAGTATTGCGGATTGCATTGCAGTGGTGAGGCAAACAACGGTACTGGCCATTCGATATCAAGGTGAAGTTGACGGTCAGACCCAGTTTGTCGTAACGCGTTTGAGCGATGGTAAGACCGCCGAACCCGTTACGATCAAAGCACCTAATCAAACCACGGGTTCCAATCGTGCCAATAGTCATTTGGCTGATGATCTACGCTGGTATCTGGCGCGTTTTCTTGATGATCCATTTGCACCCAATACGGATTGGGCGAAAGATATTCAGGGTGCCCTTGAACAGTGGGGTAAGGATACATTTCATACCTTGTTCCAAGGTGAAGCTAGTGATTGGTATCAAGCGATTGAAAAGCAGAACCTTCGGCAACTGACGCTAAAAATTGTCAGCGATGATGCTTCCATTTTGGCTTGGCCATGGGAAGCTTTGCGTGATCAGACGGGGGCAATACTGGCACAAAATTGTTGTATCGAGCGCCAGCCTAACATGCTGCCTGACCTGCTGCCATGGTCGATTGATTTGCCGACAGATTGCATCAATATCTTGTTGGTGATTGCGCGGCCATATGAAGATCAAGGGGTTGGTGGATACGCTTTGGCCGATTCACTGATTAAATTTAGCCAGCAAAAAGGTGTGCCGATACGAGTGGACGTGCTACGCCCCCCGACTTTTGATCAATTAAGTGCCACCTTACAAGAGAAAGCGGGGTTTTATCATATCGTGCATCTTGATGGGCAAGGTGAAGATGCTAATCGATCTACTGGCCTGTTTGTTTTTGAGTCGGAAAAAGGGCAGCCGGACGTGGTTGGTGTGGCTAAGCTTACGCAGCTGTTGCGTAAATATCCCAGTCCTATCATTATGCTCAGTGGTTGCCGTTCTGTGTCTGCAGATAAGCCAGTTAGTACTTTAGTTTTGCTTGCATATGCCTTACTCAAAGCCGGTATTGGTAGTGTGGTTGATGTCGGTTATAACCTTCGTAACAACGCGGTGCAGCAATTCTTCCCAGCTTTTTATCGCGGTTTATTTCAGTTCGGCACAGTTGCAGAAGCGACACGTGCGGGTCGTCAGGCGATGTTGGTTGATCCCAAAAGAGAGTGTGTGCTGGGAGAGTATCCGTTGCAGGACTGGCTGGTTCCGGTGCTTTATCAATCGGCCGCATTCGATCTAAATTTTTCTACCGGAACACAACCACAACAAGCCGAGTTGATTCCTTTGCCACCGGCTGCAACTGAACAAGGCGAGCACGAACTCATTGGTCGCGGTGACATGATTCATGCGTTGGAACAAACGCTACGAAAACAGGCGTCAGCCGGTTTGCTGATTCACGGTGTGGCAGGGGTTGGAAAAACCACACTGGTACAAAGCGTCGTACAGTGGTTGCAACAAACCAACGGGTTGGAACGTAGTATCTTTTGGTTTCGTTTTGATGAAATTCGCAACATCGAATATCTCATTAACCAAATGGTGCAAGGACTATTTGGTACTGATGCGTTGGCTTCTTCGATGCAGCAAAAAATGGATAATTTGTGCGCGGTGTTTAAACAGAACGCGTTTATCATGGTGTGGGACAACTTTGAGTGTGTGCATGGTGCTGATGAAGACAGTGACGTTCCGCCATTATTAACAGACGATGACCGCAAACAACTCAAAGAATTTCTCCGCCGGCTGCGGCGTGGTAAAACGAAAATTATCATGACTAGCCGTTCTACAGAAAGTTGGCTATCTGAGACCGAATGCGCCCGTTTACCTTTGAATGGTTTGCAAGCAGAACAACGTTGGCAATACTGCAATGCCATGGTTAATCATCTCGGTCTTACGCTGGGTCGTGTTGACAATGCTTACCACGATCTGATGGAAAAGCTACTTGGCCACCCGTTGGCGATACGTGTGGTATTGCTGCGATTGATTGATACTTCTGCCAGTACTTTGCTGGAAGAGTTGCAACAAACAATTGATGTGATTGCAGAAGATGACTTAACCGCACGAACTGATGCAGCATTGCAGCTATTGGAAGTTAACTTGCCGCCGGAATATACTGCTGTCTTGCAGTTTATCGGATTGCACCAGCGTTATGTGCAGTTGGACATGTTACCGGATATGATGAAAAACAGTGACCTGGCAACCGGGCAGGTAATTATCAAAGAATGCTTTAACGTGTTGGAACGAGCGGGACTCATTCGTCTGCAGCAAAAAAATATGTACGCTATCCATCCCGCGCTGCATGGATACCTGAGACGCCAACACCCGGCGGAAGTTGCTGTGCAAGGTGCTTTTGTCGATTTTATGGCGCACTTTGCGGACCACCTAGCTCCGAAGGAATTTAATGGGCAACGCCCACCGTTTTATATTCATGGTGCAAACTTTCATATCGCGTTATCTCTGGCTATTGCATTGAATATGGCCGGTCATGTCACTGCTTTGACACAAGCATTGGCAGTCTTTGCTCGTAACGATCGGGATTTTCAGGGTGCCGAACGTCTGTTTAAACAGCTGGCCAATCATTACATTCAACATCATGATGATGAAGGGTTGGCCAGTTGCTACCATCAATTGGGCCGAATTGCTCAAGATCAGCGCGATTTTGTGCATGCCGAACACTGGTATTTCAAATTGTTAGCGATTAATGAAAGATTATTGGACGAACAAATGATTGCGAATACCTATGCTCAACTCGGTGCTTTAAAGCGTGCGCAACAGCAATGGGTCAGTGCGGCAGAATGGTTTATTAAAGCCGCCAGCACCTTCAATCATAGTGGCGATACAGCTTCTGTGGTTCGTGTTGCAAAGGTTTACGTTTCTTTGCTAAAACAAAGTGATTCCCAAATTCGGGCCGAAATGAGAGGACTGTGGCAAAGGTCTGGTTTAGAGCAAGTGGTAGGTTCGCTTGATATGCTGATTGGAAAGCAAGGGCAGTCAGAAAGAAATCTTCATTAAATAGTGTTTGTTTAGAAATCCTAATTTTTAGAGGTGACCTTATGTTCAGCTAGCGTTCAGCTTTTGGCCATACAATACTTGAACCTAGAAAAATCAGTTGACCGCTAAAACCGCTTATAAGTGACTGAATAATATTTGTGAAAATCAAGCGTCAAATATTTTGGTTTTACCTAGTAGTTGTCCAAGATATTGAAATGTTAAGTTTATGCTTTATTGAATGCAATCGCCACCGAGATGAGTAGATGAATAGGTGATGAGGGATTAGTCATTAGTCATGGATGGAAATAAATACTTTAAATTATCAATGCTATTTGTAATCTTTGTCTTTTGTTCAACTGTGTTAGCAATTTCAACAGCGGATGCAAGAGGTGCGGGGCGTCATGTTGGTGGTAATCATGCGGGTTTGGGTTCGCATGGCGGAAGTCACAGGGATTTTGGTGGTAACCACAGGCATTCTGGTAGCAACCATAAACACTTTTCTGGCGGTCATCGGAGTCATTATAGTGGTCTTGGTAGACAACGCCATAGTTATCGACGGCATTATAATAATTATCGAAGGATTTATCGGCGGAACTACAATAATTATCGTCGTAGCCTTGTCAATTCTTATAGACCGCAATACGCTTCTCGTTCTAACATCAATACGGCGCCATCTGGTTACTCAAATACAGGTTCTCATGATCCTCGTTACAGTAATCCATCAGACATACGTCATGTGGAAAAAGATATGGAAGGTAAGGTGACGAATAATGCAGGTTGGCGCCTGCTGGCGCAGAACAAAGCCAGTGAGGCATTTGTTTTCTTTGCTAGTCAAGTAGGGCGAAATCAGAATGATGGGGCGCTAAAAGTTGGTTTCGCTTTATCCTCAGCCATTCAAGGTGATTTAGATAGAGGGGTCTGGGCGATGCGCCAGGCTTTTAGAATAGATCCCAACACTTTGCACACTATCAATATTGAGCCATCACTCCGTGCTGGTATTAATAGCCTTATTGCCAAATATAATAATCGGTTGAATTACTCTGATGGGAATAGTCGTCCTGATTCAAATTTTATGGTTGCGGCATTAAGCTACTTGTTAAATGATAAAAATGCTGCGCGCATGGCTATTCAGCAAGCGATAGGCAAAGCCGGTGATAACAGTCAGAGCGCCCAAAATTTGTATAATTTAGTAATCAATCCATATTCTCCATAATCCTAAAATCCTCAGTTGAATGATGCTTAGAGTGCATTGTTGTTTATTTTTGGCAAGGCGCAGTGAGGAGTAATAACTAGTTATTATAACGAATGGCAACGCAGCAAAAGATAAAGAACAGTGTGCTATAAGCGTCATAGCGTGGATCACCTTTAGGGTGCGTAACATTCGACAAAATATTTGTTTTATTTCATGAGACTAGCCAATGCTGAAGCGATCAACTGAGGATTTTAGGATAATTAAGATACCGTTTTGAACTAATCGAATTAAGTGTCCCATAAACATTGTTGATCATTTTCTTGGCTGATTCTTTTGAGTTGCTGCTTGTGTCTTACTAATTCTTCAGGGGTTGCAGAAAGGGTTTTTAGGTTAAACTTTTCTAAATTTTGGATTAAATTAGTTTCGGTCTCATTGGTTTCTGTGTCTATCAGCAAACTTTCTTGTCCACGGGTCATGGCTAGAAAAACTTCGGCCAGTAGTTCCGCGTCTAACAG
>JAJFJJ010000132.1 GCA_021774195.1 Nitrosomonas sp.
ATGCGTGACTTCAATAAACAATAAAAATATAGCACTTCTACTACTTAAATTTGTCACAACCGCCAGGCTAGTCGACCTTACCCCTTCTAGTCAAGTCATTTGTCATAAAATTTCCATTACTCTTGTAAGGATTTTGTTTGGATATCTAAAATTACCTTTTTTAACATATAGTAACAGGCCTCCATCTAGCCTAACAAATAAGACCGGATTTAATGACAAAACCCTCACATTATGTAAAATACAATATGCAGATTAATTTTCTTTGGATTGATTCGAGTCATAAAGAAAACTTTCGAGTTACTTCCAGCGATTTTCTTTCAAAACCAGCACGCCGTCTACTTGATCCTAAGAATCCTCTGTTGGATGGCGCTTTGAGTACATTGTTGTTTATTTTTGGCAATGATCATTTCCCTTTTATCCAGAGACTCAACACTGCCTGTGCCGTAAAAAAAGCTAGCCCGCAGGGCGATCACAAAAAGTCCCGTCACCGCGTTGCAGCACTTGCCAAGGGAACAACCATTGTCTGCCTGCTGCATCTTGCGACGAAACATCTTGTAATCGCTGTATCCGTCAATATCAAGTAGACGGAGTACTAGTCTTTATAAATTCATTATTCGCCAACCTATCAAACGTTACTTTAATTTAATCAGTTCCACCCAATCTCACAACAAATCAAATACGGAACTACACTAAATATTTAACATATAAGTATTTACCCGCCGGTTCATTTTCTCCAGAACGCTGGTGTAAACACCACCAATAATGTAAAAAACTCCAATCGTCCAAGTAACATGGCAAAACTACACACCCATGTCTGAAAATCTGTTAAGGATGCGTAAGTCGTCGCCGGACCTATTTGTCCCAAGCCGGGTCCAAGGTTATTAATACAAGCGACTGCTGCTGAAAAAGCTGTGATTACATCTAACCCACTCAACGTCAAAATCAGCGTTATTATTACGATGCTTGCCACATAGACAAACATAAATACCAACACCGCAAAGATAATCCGGCTTGAAACAACGCCACGATCTAACTTGGCCGGTGTCACGGCACTGGGATGCATCATATTAATCATTTCCCGATACACCTGTTGATACAAAATTCTGGCGCGAATCATTTTTATACCGCCACCCGTTGATCCTGATGAAGTACAAAAACCAGATAAAAACAACATCCATAATGGAATAAATATCGGCCACAAACTGTAATCGGTACTACTGTATCCCGTCGTGGTAGCGATTGAAACAATATTGAAACTGGCATATCGCAAAGCTGTCAACGGATCAGAATAAACTTCTATAAACCATAAATAAAATGCAAAACCAACACAGCTTGCCAACACAATAAAAATAAACCACCCTATCTCAGGATCAAAACGATAGGAAGTTAAACTCTTTGCCCGCCAAGCCAAGAAATGCGTAGCAAAATTGATGCCAGCGATCAACATAAAAACAATGGCGACAAACTCGATTGTTGGTGAATCCCAATAACCGTAACTTGCATCATGCGAAGAAAAACCACCCAAACCTAGGGTCGTAAATGCATGCATGACTGCATCAAACCAACTCATTCCAGCCCATTTATAAGCCACGATACAGGCCAGTGTTAAACTGGCATAAACTAACCATAGTCCCTTGGCTGTCTCAGCGATACGTGGCGTCAGTTTATTTTCTTTCATCGGACCGGGGGTTTCTGCTTTAAACATTTGACGACCACCAACGCCCAGCAATGGCAAAATAGCAACGGCCAAAACGATCAAACCCATACCTCCCAGCCAAACCATTTCACCCCGCCATAAATTAATCGATAGCGGCAAATGATCAAGACCGGTTAGCACCGTGCCACCCGTTGCAGTCAACCCTGACACTGCCTCAAAGTAAGCCATACTAATGGTCAATTCCGGCAAATAAAGCAATAGCGGCAGCATGGCAAACACTGGCAGCATAGACCACACCAAAACAACCAGCAAAAACCCATCTCGTGTCTGCAATTCACGCTTAAAACGACGTGTTAACAACCACAGGAAAAAACCACAACTAATCGTTACAAAAAAAGATTCCCGAAACACCCACAGCGCACCATCATCTATCCAGATTGCCAATATCAACGGGATCAGCATCGTGAGCCCAAACACTAGAATCATCTTCGCGAGAACATTAACAACAGCAAGGAGTCTATTCATTCAGCTTAAGAATTACAGAAAACCAACATTTACCTGAAATAATTTTTCTACTTCTCGTATTATTTTTCTGTTAATCACAAATAAAATGACATGATCTTCTGATTCAATCAGCGTGTCGTGATGCGCAATAATAACCTGCGAGTGTTTTTCAGATTCCATTTGATCAACTTCATCCTCTACAACACCACCAAACAAATCATTCGACACAGGTATTCCACGCACAACAGCCCCAATTGTCGCACCTTTCGGTAACTGAATATCGCCTACTTGACGCCCAACCACATTAGACGAACGCGCATCACCATGCGCTACCAATTCCAAAGCCTCTGCCGCACCTCTACGCAAACTGTGTACAGCAGCCACATCACCGTGCCGAACATAAGCGAGTAGTGAACCAATTGTGACTTGTGCGGGAGAGATAGCAATGTCAATACCACCACTTTGTACCAAATCCACATAAGCGCGACGAGTAATCAGTGAAACAACTTTATGTGCACCCATACGCTTTGCCAACAAAGACGACATAATATTGTTTTCATCATCGTTGGTTAGTGCGCAAAACATGTCCATTTCAGCAATATTTTCACTTTCAAGAAGATTCTCATCAGTCGCATCGCCATGTAACACCAGAGTGTCATGAAGTTCCGCCGCCAAACGTTCACAAACTTGGCGGTTATACTCAATAATTCTCACCTGGTAGTCTTTCTCCAACGTTTCACCCAAGCGTCTGCCAATTTTACCGCCACCAGCAATCATAACCCGTTTTACCGGCTTATCCATGTTTCTCAATTCACGCAATACCGTCCGAATGTCTTCCGCTGCCGCAATAAAAAATACTTCATCCTCTGCTTCAATTACAGTATCCCCTTCAGGAATAATGGGGCGATTTTTACGAAAAATTGCGGCAACACGTGTATCAACATTTGGCACATGTCTACGCAATTCCTGCAATTGTTGACCAACCAAAGGTCCACCATACAAGGCACGGACAGCCACCAAACTCACCCTTCCACCAGCAAAGTCAAGTACTTGTAATGCTTCTGGGAATTCAATGAGGTGTACGATGTACTCTGTAAGAATCTGTTCAGGACATATTGCGAAATCCACACAAAAGTTAGCGGTTGAAAAAATTTCAGGGTGTGCCAGATATTCAGAAGACCTTATCCGTGCAATTTTTGTTGGCGTATTAAACATTGTGGCTGCAAGCTTGCAAGCCACCAAATTAGTTTCATCATTTTCAGTAACAGCCAACACCATATCAGCATCTTCGGCACCAGCGCTAACTAATACAGATGGATGCGAAGCATTACCGACTACTGTGCGCAAATCTAAACGGTCTTGCAATAATGCCAAACGCTCTGGATTAACATCGACCATGGTAATATCGTTGGCTTCACTAACCAGACTCTCCGCAACAGACGAACCGACCTGTCCAGCACCGAGTATGATGATCTTCAATTAAACTTTACTCCACACACTATATAAACCAACTATTTCCCGAAAAAGGCTTTATTTATGGGCACGTATCCAGTCACGCCATTGTATAAACAAATCTCTATCCAATGCAGCGATAACTGATCGTTGCCAGTATGAACCAGCCCAATAATCATCTTGGTCCAGACCACACATCTGCCCCCCCGCCTCTTCCAAAATTAAAGAACCCGCGGCATAATCCCACGGCTTTTGCCCACCATGTAGGTATAAATCAAAATAGCCTGCTGCGGTATAGCACCACTCCAGTGTACAAGCACCATAGTTACGTTGGGAAGCATATGGTGGGTGAGCGGCAATCTGCTCAGCCAACTTTTGATCCAATCGTTTCAAATCAACATTTGCCATAGCATTGGGCAATATCGGCGCATCCTTCTTTAACGGCAAAGCTTTACCATTCAAAAAAGCACCACCACCCTTCTCAGCATAGAACATTTCATCCGCCACAGGATTGTAGATCACCCCCAACACACTTTTCCCCTGCTGCATTAACGCAACAGAAATTGCAAAATAAGGCAGTCCATTAAAGAAATTTGATGTGCCGTCAATTGGATCAACACTCCATAAACCAGCGTCGCCTTTGGCCCATTGCTCCTCCTGCTCTTGCTTGGACATTTCCTCCCCCATCAATGCCGCAGGATAAATTTTTTGCAACTGATCAATCAGCGCTGCCTGGGCCGCGATATCCGCTTCTGTGCAGAAGCTTCCGTCTTCTTTCTGCGTCTTTTCCACACACAAATATCGCGGCATAATTTCTTGCTGCGCGACTGCCCTTACAGCAGCGATCACTTCATCGAGCAATTTTATGCTTCGCGCCACTTAATTGAGCACCCCATGCTTGGAATTTGTTCAGCCGGACCTTGACCGGTTTTGGCCACTTGCAACATCCCTTCAAATAAGTCGCGACGTACATCCGGTGGCGCCGCCTCTTTACGAGACGCATCCAAACGCCCACGATACTGCAACTCAAGATTGCCATTGAAACCAAAGAAATCTGGTGTACATACCGCACCATATCGTTTGGCAATACCTTGTGTTTCATCCCAAACATAAGGAAATGGATAATTTAACTGTTTAGCAATTAATGCCATATTATCGAACGAGTCTTCTGGATAATCAGCTGGATCGTTTGACATAATCGCAATCGCATTAACACCATGCTGCTTCAGTTCATTAACATCGCGAATGATACGATCCTGCACTGATTTAACATAAGGGCAATGATTACAGATAAACATCACCAACAATCCATTTTCACCTTTTGCAGAAGCCAAATTATGACGCTTTCCATCAACACCCAACAGATCAAAATCAACCGCTTTCCAACCGAACTCACAAACCGGCGTTTCTAGACTTGCCATACTTCTTTCTCCCTACTAATAATTTCCAAAGAATAATAAACATTCCAGTCACCGCTTGTATTCCATCCATCACCAAGAAATCACAAGACCGAACCGGATACATATCGTGTTATATTATCATGAGTAGATATTAGAAATTATTCCCTGTGCCCCCTATGCACCGAATCTAACTATGCCATGCCGCCTCGATTTTATCTCAATCAAGCCTTAACAACGGGGCAAGCCTTTGAATTACCAACGGATGCTAAGCATCATGCTACACGGGTATTGCGTCTTAAGACAAATGACAAGGTCACTTTATTTAATGGCTTAGGTGGTGAGTATGTTGGTCACATTATCAACACCAACAAATCAAACACGAACATTTTCATTGAACAGTTCTATGACATCAACCGAGAATCGCCACTGAAGATTGAATTAGCCCAAGCAATTTGTGCCAATGAGAAAATGGACTGGATTATACAAAAAGCCGTTGAACTCGGTGTTACGCACATACAACCCATTAGTACCAATCGTAGCATTGTTCGTCTATCCACTGAACGCGCCGCCAAACGTTTGCAACACTGGGAAAAAACAATCATCTCGGCTTGTGAGCAATGCGGCAGAAACCAACTTACAGCGATCCTGCCAATGAGTACATTACCTAATTGGTTAAGTAAAAAAAAGATCAATAACGGTCCAAAACACCGATATCTAATGCTCTCCCCAACTGCCGAGAAAACATTAAATCATCTCACAAAACCAACTATTGACACGAACATCACCATTCTCATTGGACCGGAAGGCGGATTCACAACCGACGAAGAAGTGAATATTTTACATTCCGATTTTACGCCATTACGCCTGGGACAACGTATACTAAGAACCGAAACGGCAGCATTAGCTACCATTACTGCCATGCAAACACTTTGGGGTGATTTTTAATTTATTCTATGCCACCTATCGCTAAAAACCAAAATGGACACCACCCATAATTTCGTAGCCTTGTTTCGTTCCGTCGCTCCGTATGTCAATGCGTTTAGAGGCAAAACCTTCGTTATCGCATTCAGTGGCGAAATGATCACGGATGAAAAATTTGTCAATTTCATTCATGATATTAACTTGCTGGCTAGTTTGGGCGTACGTTTAGTTTTAGTCCATGGTGCCAGACCACAAATTCAATTAAGACTAGATGAACAGCAACTCGCCTGCCCATCAGTCAGAGGAATGCGTGTCACTGATTCAACTGCACTACAATGCATCAAGGAATCAATCGGACGAGTTCACATTGAAATCGAGGCGCTACTTTCGATGAGCCTTCCGAATTCACCCATGGCCAATGCCGCCATTCGTGTTACCAGTGGAAATTTTGTCACCGCCTGCCCTTATGGTGTAATTGATGGCGTCGATCTGATGCACACTGGAAAAGTACGTAAAATTAATACGGAAGCGATTCATTCGCATCTACAACAGGGTGATATCGTGTTGACTTCACCGCTGGGTTATTCACTAACCGGAGAAATCTTCAACCTCACCTTCGAGCATGTCGCGACAGAAATTGCCATCGCACTCAATGCAGAGAAACTCATCTTTCTTTTGGACACCTTCAACACAAACGAAGCATTGGCAAAAAACACGCATAGCCTGCCACGCGAATTAACCGTTGCGGACTGCCAGAAACTTCTGGGCCAGAAGTCCCAAAAAAACAAATCATTATCTGAAGATATCAAGCGCTATCTTGATTGTGCTATCAAAGCCTGTGAAGCCAACGTCACACGCACCCACCTCATTAGCCGCAATACAGACGGTGCAATCCTACAAGAATTGTTTACCCACAATGGTATTGGCTGCATGATCTCGCAGCAACCACTGCAATCTTTAAGAGACGCCACAATTGATGATATCGGCAGCATCCTACAATTAATCGAACCACTGGAAACTGAAGGCATCTTAGTCCGACGTAACCGTGAACTATTGGAAATCGAGATTGATCATTTTGTCATCTTTGAACACGACAGCATAATCATCGGCTGCGCAGCACTCTACCCTTTTCCTAATGAAAACATTTGTGAATTAGCCTGTCTTGCTGTCAACCCAGATTATCGTAACACCGGACATGGCAGTTTGTTACTCAAACACATTGAAACCAAGGCGATCAAACAGAATATTCGCAGTATTTTCGTCTTAACCACCCATGCCACGCATTGGTTCATTGAACACGGTTTCACCGAAACCACACTTTCTCAGCTACCGAAAGAAAAACAAGACCTATACAACTACCAACGTCGCTCGAAGGTTTATGTCAAAGACTTAATGCGACAATCCTAAGTTATTATATTATTTGGTTTTATTGGTCTCTAGATTATAACTGCCCAAAAAATATAAATATCTGAGGTCAATTTAACTCGTATTCTTTTGTTATGTTGGACTTGGCACCTTCCAAGAAAGTTGAATGTAGCGGAAATACCACGTACAGGTCTTTAACAACCTACTGGACAGGCAATCGGTAGCGGCGTACGACTTGTCACCAATACAAAAATCCAAGATGACGTCTTGAATAACCCATTTGATTAGTGGCAATTTCACCCATATACTCAGACATTTGTGACCACCCATAACGAGGAAAATCTTATGAAACATATAAAGCTATTGATCGCTGCTCTGGCACTCACCACAGGTGGCATTGCCACGCATGCAATGGCTGACCCGTGTCACAAGGGTATAGCATTACATAACCCACTAACTAATCTAATAGAAATTAACGGCATTGATTTAGGAAACGGTGGAACCATCAATGCAAATATAGCGATTGATAATAATGGGCTAACTGTACGGACTTTGACGCCAGGAGGCGCTATCAATACAAGTAACCGGTTTAACCAAACCAATGCACAACTTGAACTTGACTGCGTGGTATTCAATGAAAATACTTTTCGGGCGACTTTAGACGTGGTGCAAGATGGCAACGATATAAAGCTCCCAATTGCTAATGCAAGCCCTGTTTTTGACGCAGGGCTAACCAGAAATTGGATTGTAGACTATGACAATAGCTTTCCTAATGACCCGTTGACATTAGGAGGCGATGGCAGCGCTACCTTGTCAACATTTCCAGGTGCTTTCAGGTCAGAATTAGACCAGATTGCAATTGATTTGGGATTATCAGCACTCATTGGAACGGTTAGTGCTGGTCGAATTAATGGCACCTTTAGCCATTTTGGTGAAACAGGCAGCTTTTTCGCGATACCAGCAGAATTTAGCCAGAAAGCGATACTTAATAATGGCAGGTTTGAGGTAGAAGTGGATTGGGTTAGCGACACAAGGAAAGGCAAAGGAGACGCTGTTTTAGCAACGGATGACTCCGCCTCATTTTTCTTTTTTGATTCATCTAACATGGATCTACTTGTCCGTGTGTTAAACAGCTGTGACATTAATGATAGGTATTGGGTCTTTGCAGGCGGCACAACTGATGTGGAATACACTTTAACTGTAACCGACACAAACACGGGAACAGTGAAAGCTTTTAATTCGCTTGGAGCAGGAGCACCGATAGGTGACACCAATGCTTTTGAGACCTGTCCTTGATCCTAAACCCTCTGTTGATATGCCTCAGAAACTGAGAAGCAACCAACGAGGTTAAATAACTGACTTTTTGTCAAAACTAACAACCATGGTGAATGTATTGGGCACCTCTGAAAATACATATTTTTGCACAATGCTGCGTCAATATTTTTTTCTCGCCTTGTTTAGAAATCCGAACTTTGGAGGCGCCCTATTGTCATTCTAATGCATAAGCATTAAATTGAAGTTCAGGCGCAATCAGTGGGGGCGCAATATTCAATTATCGGGGAAAGCTAAACGTTACCGTCTTACGATACAACATTCAAGCAACCCTACTTTGTGTTTCCCAACTGTTATTTGCGGCAATGCAAGACGAGAGCAACGAATTTCTTGGCCTTATTTTACGAATATGGAGGTCCAATGATCATGAATAATACCCCTAAACCTTGTATCAGTGTGACATTCGCTGTCGTCTACACAGCGTAGCAGAGAAGTTCTTGTGGCAAAATGGAACAACATCAAAATCACCCTTCTCTATTTTTAAATGTTATGCTTAACTTCTTATTCTCTTCAGAGGCCATAATCGAGCATTTTTGGAAGTTGCAATTTAAAACCTCTAAATTTACATAAACAGTTTTCTCTGTGATAATTAAATTCCAGAAAAAGTATATATTCGTCAGGGATAGAACTTGGAGCTGAATAAGTTTCACGTAACATAAAATAACATAAAAAATTTATCATAAATATTAAGGAAATCGTAATGAAATACTCATTGATTGGTGCAATTCTTGTCGCATTTACATTGACCGCTTGTGGTGACCCTAAACCAGGCCAGTATCCACCAGGATTCATGGATGAACGCGAAGGAATGGATGAACTTGATGCCACCCTGTCTGAAGCAACTGAAGCAGTCGAGCAAGAAGAAAGCGTATTAGATACAATAGAAGACGCCATAGAAGATGCGATAGATGCTGTTGAAGATGCAGTTGAAGATGCGGTAGATGCAGTGGAAGACGCATTTGATGACACCGAAGATGCAGTCGAAGAAGCTGCTGATGACACCGCAGATGCAGTTGAGGAAGCTATTGATGATGCGGAAGATGCAATTGAAGAAGCTGTAGAAGAATAATTAACTTTTCTTGCTCAAAAAATAATGAGCAAGAAGTTTTAAAAACTTCCTTTAAGCGATCCTGGAAAACTCCAGGGTCGCTCATTAGCCTTACCCGGTCAACAAGGTAAATAATACCTTGCTGCCTAACAACAAAAGTAATATTAATCATCAACCTAAATTCCTCAGTTGGCCGCTACAAAAACAACCAACCTGATGAAATTAAGAATAATATTTTTAATATGATACACACCTCTTGGGTGAGCCTCGCTATGATGTTTATAGCACGCTATTTTTTCATTTTTGCTGTGTTGCAATTCGTTGCAATAACTCGTTATTTCGCCTCATTGCGCCTTGCCAAAAAGA
>JAJFJJ010000133.1 GCA_021774195.1 Nitrosomonas sp.
GGCGTTAAATCAAATGTTACATTATCAATTTCAGCCAATTGGTCCAGTAAACCAACACCTAGCTGTGGGTCTTCTCCCCGGCCTGGCGGGTTAAAATAGTATTCAACTTTATCAACATTGCCAAATTCAGGATTAAGCGTAAGGAAATCTATGGTGCTTCCAGCCTGTGCAGAAACAAGTGTGACGCTGGCAACAACTGAGCCATCCCTATAACCTAATACGTGAAATAACGAATCTGTTAATCCGCCGTTTGCTTCTGGGTCTGTAATAATCGTATTTAATGTGACAAGGTCCCAACTTTGGAAACTGAATTTTTCGCCAGTTGTAGCGCTTAACATGCCACCAGCTGCGTCAGCTTCAAGTTGTGAAACGCGACTTCCAGCGGATTCCGCGCCATGAATATGACTAATTGGCGGCGCATCGGGATCATTGAAATTAATGGATGTATTTTCTAAACCACCTTGCACATAAGATTCACCGAATCCACCAAATACGGCTGCAGGCATTGGTGGGTTATCGAAGTCCATAACGGCAGCATACGCCTGATTCAAAACAAGCGCTTGCGTTATAACCACAGCGCAAGTGGTTAACTTAAATTTTTTATTTATAGAAAGCATCTCTATCTCCTTGTTCGAACAGAAGCTTCTCCTGTTCTAGTATGATTGCTTTGCTGAGTTCCCAAGCCAAATAAGATTTGGGGCTTGATTAGTGCAGCAATATTGACGAAAAATTTTGTATCTATTGGTGAGTGATGGCGAAAGCTTAGTTATAGCGGATAGCTGCTTCTAATGGCTTGTGACCAGCGTACTCCAAATGTGCTTGGCTAATATTTCAACTGTTCGTGTAAACCTTAATGCTTGCGGAGACCAAATTGGTCGCGGTATCGAACGTTTTGGTAACGTTAAAAGTAAATAAAAATAATCCGTTGCAATGGTCTCATTTTGAACATGCGTTAGTTTGTAGGCGATGGTATGAACCCCGCTTCCTTATATGTCATTAACGTTGGAACAAAAAAGTAAATTCCTTTCAGTGATTTAGGCGAAATCAGACGGAAAACGATCGCTGCAGTCAATGCGGGAAGTGGATTTGTTTATCTAGTAGTTACAACCACAACTTCTCAGTCGCTTCCTATGCTATTGGGTTGCGTCTCTTTAGCTTGAAGAGCCTCATTGCGCGTTTAGAAAGGCTTATGTTTGTATTCAGTTGCATCGGCAATTTAGCTAAGCGGCCTTTTTTCCAAGGCTTGATATTCAAGCATCAAACTGACGCTAATGGGGATGCTAGCAAGCGATAAAAAACGTCATGGTTGAATCTGTTTCACAAGCAAGGTTTATTTAAATAATAAAGGTCGCTATTACATTAATTGAGCTTTTCACTTTCTCTTCAATATCGTTTTAAACAAAGTGCCCTTCATATCGCACCCAAAAAAAATGGCACTACAGTTTTTTGATTTAAAAAAATCAATTCATTTGACAGATCATTACGTCCGGTTTTCTTTGAAAAATTGCACGAGAATGTACTAAGACAAATTTGTATTGATATATGGAAGTAGAATGATTGTTAATTGATTGCATCCTAGTCTTAGCTGTAAACTTAAACGTTATTATCTTCTTTCGGCTGCCCCAAATTCGTCATAACCGCAGTAATTCACATACAGAAGCTGGGCAAACTAAGCAGCTGGTCCGTCAGCAGAAAAGTAAGCCGAAGAAGCTTCCGTAAATGAGTATTTTATTTTTAAGGCGCCTCTAAAAATTCATATTTGCAAGCATCCCGCAAAGCGAATTGGCTGCTTACACTGTTTCGTTACAATTCTGCGTTACTTACAAAAAATATCTCCTTATTATCAGCTGTATGCTATGTCAATATTTTTTGTTCTCGCCTTGTCTTATTTAGAAGTCCGAATTTTTGGGGGTGCCCTTTAGATGGAAAGAAGGTTTTTATTGATGATCTTTACTTCGGCGTCTAGCGGCAAAACCGACTAGGCCCAGCCCCACGAGTAACATGGCATAGGTTTCTGGTTCAGGAACGGGAGAAACCGCATGTTCAAAATGCACGTTATCGATTTCAACAAGCAAGTTTAGTAGCCCTTCACCAAGCTGGGGATCTTCACCACGCCCTGGTAATTCAAACCAATACTCGACCAAATCGACATTATTAAAAGCTGGGCCAAAATTGATCGTTGTTCCTGCATCCGCACTAGTTAGTATTCTTTCTGCAACTTGTAAGCCATCATCAAAACCAACAACATGTAAATTCGAGACGCCGCCTGTAGTGATTGCCGTATCCAAAGTGACTATGTCCCAGCGATCAAAGGCAAAGTTTTCGCCCGATTCATTTCTGAATAACGCGCCACCAGCATCTGCTTCTAATTGTGATACACGGCTACCCCAAACAGCATTTAGCGCACCATGAATATGACTAAGAGGACTCAGGTTGTTGAAAGCAATCGATGTGTGCTCGATTCCATTTTGATTATGAGTAGCGCCAAATGAACCAAATACCGCCGATGGCATTGGTGGATCATCGAAATCCATGATTCGTGTATGCGCGTTTACTTGGCCCAGATAAAAAAAGACGAGTAACGTTGACAGGGCCAACATTGTTTTCTTGATTTTATACATTGTTTATCTCCAAAAAATAGAAAGATTATTCATGCGGTGTTGTATTTAAAAGCAGTGACACATAAAAATCTGCTTCAAATATTGCACCGTAAATGTGGCGACCTGAAATCTGGTCAAGAAATTGTCTTTTTGATTTCAGATACTCCCTATCAACTATTTTGGGAGGCAACCCGGCTATCTCGCCAAAATAACGAGATCCAAAGCTTTCCGTGCTTGTATTTTGACAAGCTTAGCATTTTCGCGACACACAAATTATCCTCAAGTAAATTCCGGATTTCAATGTGACAGATTGTCGCACGCTACTCGTTTTACTGGCTGTTTTTATACAATTCTCTATAAATATGAAAGAATTACAGGGGTGGTCTTAAAGATAGGAGGCAAGTTCTTTGTGAATTTTTTGGGCCGTTTGATATTTGAATCAATTGTTTTTAGGTGTTTGCCGAGTTTTTGTCTTGTTGATACTGGGTTTCGTTCATATGTCCGGCCTTTAGGCAAAATCTAGACAACACTTTTAGCCTCGATGGAATCCGCGCACTTATCAATGTAAGCTCTCCAAGCCGAGAGGAAAAATAACCAGCAAGACTTTAGTAATTATGCATTGCTGGTTATTTGAGCCAAATCCAAGTAAACCCATCAGCGCTCATGTCGGTAATAAGCTCGTGTGCTGGTGTTATACCAATATTTGAGTAATCGAGCTGGATATTCTTGAAGTCATGAAGCGTTAGTTCTCGTCTGTTACTGTGCAATACAAAATTGTAACTGCAGATATCTTTTCTACCGATACCTTTCTTGCCAATTTCAATGGCCATATCAGTTTCTTGGTCCTTGGCAGATAGCGGACTAAATTTGCCGATGTTTCCTGTCACTTTTGATTGATAACCGATGCTAATATCGTCAGACACAGCATTGACACTAAATGTGTTTAGTAAACTTTGGTCGGTGACATCTAAGAAAATGCTATGCAGGTGCCCCGCTGCATTATCTGAGAGTTGAATTTTGAAACTAATTGCACCGTCATTCATTTCAGCCATTGTGATCCAAATATTACAATTGGATTGGTTATTGGTTGCGCTGTTAACAAGAAATGTTGTGGTATCCATCATTGCCCCCAGAATTAAACTTACTGCATCAGATTTAATTTAATATTATTGGTGTTGCTTATGATGAAATAGTTCATAAAGTAGAGATTTGATTTGTGTCAAAAATTGACAATTTTTAATACAGATGAGACATGATAATGTCGGTTTGTCTGACTAAAGATTAGGATTAAATATGAAAGCAGTTTTTTTTGAAAAAGGCGGCGATATTGATGTGTTGCAGTATGGTGACTCCCCAATTCCTGAGCATTGTGGTGCTAACCAAGTACTGGTGAGAATTAAGGCGGTTGGTATCAATCCAATTGATTGCAAGTTACGGTTGGCGCCGGAACGATTCCCGGTTTCATTGCCCGTGATTCCTGGTTGTGATGGTGCAGGAATTGTTGAATCATTAGGTGAACAGGTGCAAAATTTTAAACTAGGTGATGAAGTTTATTTTTCACAGCCTGGGTTTAATAATCGTCAAGGTACTTATGCCGAATATGTGTTGGTCGATGCTGATTTATTGGCTATAAAACCGCAATCATTGTCTTTTGAGCAAGCCGCTGCTGCGCCGCTGGTTTTAATTACTGCATGGGAAGCGTTGCATGATCGAACGAGCATCACCAGAGGCCAAAATGTGTTGATTCATGCCGGTGCTGGTGGTGTTGGTCATGTTGCAATACAGTTGGCAAAATTAGCGGGAGCAAACGTTATTACAACGGTCAGTAGTGATGAAAAAGCGAAATTTGCTAAACAGCTAGGTGCTGATCAGGTAATTAATTACAAAACCCAGGATGTCATTGCAGCGGTGTTGCAGTGGACAGGTGGTGTCGGCGTGGATATTGCTTTTGACACGGTTGGTGCAGCGGTGCTGCAGGATTGTTTCAAATGCGTCAGGTTTTATGGTGATGTGGTTACGATTTTACAGCCTGCTGCTGATATGGATTGGCGTGAAGCACGGTTGCGAAATATACGCTTTAGTCATGAATTAATGTTGACACCAGTCATATTAGAGCTAGAAGAAGCGAAAAGACATCAAGGTAACATTTTGCAGCAATGTACGACGTTATTTGATGAAAAGAAATTAATGATTGAAATTGCACAGAGTTTTGGTTTGACTGAAGCTGCAGTAGCACAGACCTTTCTGGAACAGCAACACCCTTTGGGGAAATTGATAATAACTATTTGATGTGATTGATAACCGAAGCGAATACTGGCCACAGAAAAAATATTGACGTCTATCGAAGATCTTTGGGGTAAACTTTAGTTCGTTTGAAATATTCTGGGATAACCAAAATTAAGCGTGTTTCATACACCTCAGTATATTGATATTCCGGGATAATCAAGGATTTTAGATGTTTTCAATCACAAGAATATTTTATTTTTTAATACTGTCACTCGGTTGGTTGGCATTTGCTTATTTTGTGGGCCGAATGATTCCCGATCAGCAATTATGGTTTGCCTTATTGGTGACCGTTGTCTTTGGTTTTCCGCTTTATCTTGCAGCAACTTATTCCGTCACCATTCAAAGAATCCACCATGCCAATCAGTTGCAGAAAATTGGTATTTTGCATTGGTTCTTAAGTCGCCGGATGCTGCCTTACATCGGGTGGGCCTTGTGGTCGGTCATGTTTGCTTTTTTGTTGTTGTTTTATCTTGGCGTCACGCAAAAATTAGAGTGGTTGGCTTTTTTTCTGACGGTCTCGGTGTTTACCGCCGTGCATGCCGTTTTTGAGCCGATTGCTGCAAGAGAATACAAACCTTATATTGCACTACATAAATCCTTGATCTGGACTCGTTGGCTTACCGCGTTGATCATGGCAACATTTTATGTTTTATATGTGAAACTGGCGGGTAACTATCACCAGTATGATTCTTTGGCAGAAGCTATTCAATTTAGAAGCCAAGGGGTTGACGGTGCCGCCAGTAATAGTGTTCTAATCTTGGAAACAGCTCGGCTGCTTGGTTTTGTAGAGGGCTTGAAAGCCTATGCATTGGGCAGTTTGAATTCATTTAGTAGCTTGCTTTATTTGCTAGCAATTTTTGTTGGCAGTCTGATTCTTTTTTACAATATCGCGTTAGCGCTTTCTAGTTTTGTTATTCCGTTATCAGAATATCGTCGTGTACTGGGGCCATTACAGGATGTCGATGAACCGGCTAAGGTGCCACCACGAATTTTGGCCATCACGACAGCGCTAGTCACATTTTTTATGTTGTTTATTTATGTGCCAGCAACAGTTTATATGGATGGCTGGTTGCGTTCTTCCCCGCGTGTTGTGGAGCAATTGCAGGAATCTCAGGCTGCCGTGGTCGAGAGATTTGAAAAAATTGGTGATGACTATTATCAACCCGGCACCATTGCCCAAACAAGGGAGGCTTATCTGGCAGCAGTTAGCGAATTGGAGTCGTCTATTGAAGAATTGAGAAAAACGACAGATGAGGGCTTTGTGCTGATGGCTGAGAATGTAGACGATTATCTCGATTGGTATTACAGTCTGCCAGGAGAATACGAACGAATCGTTGCATTAGCCAGTGGTAAGCTAGAGAATTGGATGATAGAGAAGTTGGAAAACTATTTGATGCAGGGCAATGCTTTCGGTCCGGTGCAACAATCGATTGAGGAAGCCTTAAAGAAAAACGAAGAACTGCATACAGAGTATCTGGATAAAATAAACTTAATTCTGGCAGAAAACTATGTTGAGCCAATTACGGAAGCGCCGGAAGTGATTGAGCATTCGCCGCTTGATGCAATAAAAGAGCCGCCAAGCCACGCGGTTATTGTAAACATTGAGAACCGGTTGTTGATTTCCGGTAGTGTTGGTGTGGCAGGAGCGGTAACGGGTGCAATTGCCGGAAAAGTGACAGCCAAAGTTGTGGCTAAAGGGGTGATACAAATTGGCGCTAAAGCGTTGGTGAAAGTTGCTGCGGGTAAAGCTGCCAGTATCCTCGGTGGAGCGGCCGCTGGTGCTGCCAGTGGTGCGGCGGTTGGGTCAGTGTTTCCCGGCATTGGTACAGCAATTGGTGCTGCAATCGGTGGCATTATTGGTGGAATCAGTGTTGGATTAGGGATTGAGCACTTACTCCTAAAGCTGGAAGAACATTATTCACGAGATGAGTTTAAGGCGCAAATTCTGGAAGCAATTGATGAGGCACGCTTTGAATTTGAGGATTCATTAGAATTGAATAGCTTGGATATGGAAAGATAATAGAATTGAATGCGCAGACGTAGACGCTAAAAAAAATCGTACGTTGAACACACTCAATTCAAGATGTTAAAGTTGTATTGAAACCCTTATGTTGCTGGACTTGTATTTGAGATGAGCTAAAATAACTTTGCTGAATGGTATAAGAAGTGATGCTGAATACCGATTTCAGTTTGATAGAATATATCGCCGATGTAAAAGCCTTTATCGGCAAAAGTGGTTGCGTCAGGCCATAAGAAAATATACATGATTGCAAATTCGGCGGTATCAATGCCACCGGAACAGCTAAATCTCTGTGCGATGCCATCTGTGGCTAAACCAAAAAAATCCCCAGCAATTGTTACCGTCATCATTGTGGCAAAATTACCAGGTCCTAAACCAAATGCTGTTCTTAAGCTGTCGTGTATTTCATTTATGCTGGAACCGAGTGTTTCATCAGTAGCTGGTCCTAGTAACCAACCATTTAATCGGCCACCTGCTAACGCGACATTACTTGAGCAGATACTTTCCCACTGTGCATCAATTTTTAGGCCCGAGTCAAAGACCGCTAAATCTGGGTCGCTTGCAAAAGGTGATGAACTCGTTGAAGGAACGATGATGTCCAAAGTGCCTGTGCGTGGGGCAAAAGAATTCTCTTCTATTCTTAGTTGAAGAATCGTATCGTCAGCACTAAGATAGCTTGAGAACAGCCAACATAATACAAATAATATTTTCTGAATTTTTAACATTTCGGCCTCCTGCCTTATCGATTTAGACATTAAATGACACTTTCTTTAACTTAGAATCCTCTGTTGGATAATGTTTAAAGCGTACTGTTTTTTCATTTTAGCATGGCGCAATGTGGTGTGAACGTGTTCGCAATGAATTGCAATGCAGCAAAAAAGATAGAACAGTACCCTCCAATTATCATAGCGTGGTTTATCCTTAATGTAGATGACATATGACAAGATATTAGTTGTATTTCTTTAGGTGGGCTATTTTACAGTGATTAACTGGGAGTTTTAGATTTGATGCCGTTAATCATAGGCGCTTTAACACATTTTAGAGTATCGTCTTGTTTATTTGGTTGGCAATAGAAAGTATTTGATCCGTCGCGTTATCAGAACCACTGTCAATTTTGAAAATGAAGTCTGCTTCAGTGATCGCTAATGATTCTTTAGTGGCCAATTGGCGTTGCAATACTTCAGTCGTTGCTTCTGAGGCGTCGGATCCTATTTCTGCGCGTTTTCTAATTCTATCGTTGCATAGTTGTTGGGCAGAATGAAAGTCGAGAATGATAAAAGGAATGTTCAGTGTATTAGCGAGATTTTGGAACTTTTGGCGGTGTACTTGTTTGAGGAAGGTTGCATCGACAATGACGGAAAATCCACTTTCACAGATTTGTTGTGCTGTTGTGAGTAAGTGATGGTAAGTAAGCTGGTGGGCCTTTTTTCCATAGACCTGATGAGATATGGCGGTGTTTGTATGATCTTCGGCTTGCATACCAAATAAGCGTTTTCGTTCAACGTCTGAGCGTAAACGGATCAAGTTTAGTTTTTCCAATAAGGGTTGTGTTAATGTGGTTTTTCCGGAGCCAGAAACGCCGTGTGTAATAAAAAGGGTCACTGGTTGGTTTTGCGTTAATGTCTCAGCCAGATCGGTATACTCCCGATACTGTTGCCACGCTTGTTGTCTATCTGCTGTTGAAATCATAGGGTCATTGGTTTGAATGATGGCTACCTTTGCACGTACCAAAGCACGATAGACTTGATAGAATTTGAACATGGCCAATCCGCTATAATCACCGCTACGTTGTAGATAGCGATCAAGCAATCGTGCAGCAAAATCGGGTTTGTTGCGATCAATCAGATCCATGCAGATGAAGGCGATTTCACTAATGACATCAATCCAACGTAGCGATTCGTTAAACTCAATACAGTCAAAAATGGTGATTTTATGATCGAATAAGGCGATATTGGCCAGGTGCATATCGCCATGGCAATGCCGGATAAAGCCATCAGTTTTACGTTGTTGGATTTGCGCTAACAGATGTTCGTACTTGGTCAGGCTCCAGCTTTTTAATATTGCCAGTTGTTGAAGTTCTTTTTTGTCACTAAGGCAAGCTGAAATTTGTTGGAAATTTTGTTCAATTGGTTCCAATATTGTCTTTGGTTCGCCGTAGGCGGAATCTATGGGTGCGATCTCAATGTTACCGTGAAAATTGGCGATGTGATCAGCCAGTTGATCAATATGTGCTGTTTCAAGCTCATTTCGCCTCAATACGTTATCCAATCGTGCGGATTGAGGAAATTGGCGCATTTTGACAGCATGTTCAATCACTGGACTGCCATTTAAAACGGGTTTTTCTGGGCTGCCGCCAATGGTGATGACGCCAAGATAAATATTTGCTGCCAGGCGACGATTCAATATCACTTCTTGCTGGCAATAATGGTTCCGATTTTCTAGACTGGAGAAATCAAGGAAACCTAAATTAACGGGTTTCTTGATTTTGTAGACGAAATCACCAGTGAGTATCACCCAGGAAATATGGGTCTCAATTACCTCGAACTGATGAACCGGATGATCGTAAAAGTTAGGGTTCTGTAGTGCCTGAATTAAGAGGCGACCAGACATAGTGAGTTGGTTTCTGAGATTATCAAATGATGTTTTTGTTTGCTTGAGACAACCGGTTGTTTCTTTCTGAATATAAATTTACGTTAATTCCGGGTCAGTATGACATTGACCCGGAGTAAGTTTCGGCAAGTTGTAACTTACATAACTTGCATGGATTCCTTAACTTTCTCTTCCATTGCTGGACGCATGCCTGCTTTACGGCCTTCCGCAAGTGCTGTCTCAGGGTCAACGCCTTTGCTGATCTGGTAGCTTGCCCACATGCCGCCTGCTCGGTTGCCTGAGCCACAGTGAACCAAAATGGGCTTCTCAGAACCTTCTATAGCTGCGGTAAAGGCAGCAAGTTGTTCGTCATCAAACCCGGTCACGGTTGTTGGAATATTAACGTAAACCATGTTTGCTGCTTCAACCAAAACTTTTTCTTCTTGTGTACCTTCTGTGGCAGTGCGTAAATCAATAATGGTTTTGAAATTATGTGCTGCCAATAAAGTTGCGCCACCATCTCCAATCATGCCGGAAGTTGCTATTTGCGGTGTTATGCGAGCGTAGTTTTGGACTGTATAAACTTGATTTCCATAGGGAACTCTGTCGGTGGCATGGGCGATGCCGGTGAACAGAATGGCCGCTAAGGACGTAATGATGATAAAGTATTTCATATAAGCCTCATGAACAATGTTAAGTGAAAAGTTAATGAGTGTAATTGTAGCGTTCCTGTATTGTGAATTACAAATTATTCGTTGATTTATTGTATTCAACGGACGATGCAGGAGATAAGAAAAAGCGTGTATTCGTACAGAGTGAGAAATCTGTCGCCTCTAATAATGTGTCGAACTGGTTAAAACCGTCTTAGTAAGAAAGCTGGTTGGGGTGTTTATTGGTACAGACCCAAACAGTTTAGTAACTATTCAGCTTACCCCTAGAATCCGCCATTTCAGCGTTACAAAATGATCATTTACACGTGTAAACTCACATTTTGTGCCTTGAACTGATGAATTCTAGGGGAAATCAGAACAGTTACCGCAATATACTGAATTGTTACACAGTTTATTTATTTCTATATGGTAACTACTCGCCCCATATTTCATGAGCCTTACCCGCCAAAGCAATTTGAATAGCGACAAGTGGGTTATATCCCTTATTAGCCATGGACTGCAAATAGCTTGAAATACGACAATAGGCCTGCGCATATTCACTTGATCTGA
>JAJFJJ010000134.1 GCA_021774195.1 Nitrosomonas sp.
TGCAAAACGCTTAGTTTTCATATTTTATAATTCAGTTACTTATATGCGGTTTTAGCGGTCAACTGATTTTTCTAGGTTTAATCACCAGTGGGTCGATCTCAGTGGTTGGTGATGTGTTTCTGATGTGATTTAATTTAACGAAACTTTATCGGCAGGGATTAGTGTCAATATTTTGTCAGCTGGGCCGGGTAAAAACGATGTTGGGTTCTCAGATACCCAATGATCATGCCCGCTGCCGTAATAAGGTGATAAGAGGTGCCCACTTTGTCCGCCCGGCATATCAAAAATGCCTTCTTCTTCTTTTCCCGGTGTAACGACTGAGCGTTGAGAGGCACCAAAATTAGGTGATTGTATACGTGGCATATTGCTGTCTCCAGGTAGTGGGTTAGGCGGCATATCCAGCCAGTTAGCGATAAATGTCGGTAAATTCTGACTGAGTGGGTGTTTGATCTGTGCTTGGTTTTTTTCCCCCCATTGGCGAGCTGTGATTCCGCCTGGTTGAGCATTTAATTGTTCTGCAACTTGTATGGCACAGGATAATAATAATTCTTCCCAATTACCAAATTCAGGCGGTAGTAAATGGTGAGGTTGCGCTTGAATGATTTGCCATACGGCATGTTCGGCCTGATTCAAACGAGGCAAACTAAAACTTGGGTGAACGCTTCGGATTTTAGCAGTAAATGCACTTAAAATGGTGCTGGTTACCTGATAGCGGTATTTGCGGACAATGCGGTAAGCGACAGAGTTGGCCGTGGCTTCTCCAGTCCAGTTAGCGAGGGACTGTTTCAATTCTAGTATGATGGGGGTATCTTCGGCTTGATTAATATGTTGGTTTAGCAAGTCATACCAGCGAGAAAGAAATAAAGCTCTGTGGTCCAGTTGGATGGAATATAGGTCATTAACAGTGAATGTGTTTTTGAGAAATAAATTGTCACGTATTTGCGTAGCTCTTGCGCCCAGATCGTAGCCGCCATCGCCTAATAGAATAAGATAAGGATCATTGACGGTACGTGTATTTGCTGTCCATAAACGTTGTGAGTCCGGATTGTAAATTAAAGGATAGTGTTGTGGGGCAAGCCATCCGCGCCATCCTACGTCAGATTTCGACCAATCAGAAGGTAATTGAGGGTCAAAATTATTTGTACGCTTTGGGATTCGACCGGCGATTGTCCAACTGATATTACCCGCACGGTCACCAACGACAAAGTTTTGCACTGGAATACCGGATTGTTGGGCAATATTAACGGCATCATGTGTGGTTTTGGTGTGCTCTAATTGAATAAGATTTAAATTTATTGCGTCGTCATGCAAGGCCGTCCATTTTAATGCCAACGGAACATTGTCGTGATCTGAAGTAATAATCGGTCCCCACTTCGTTTCACGAACAGTGAGTATTTCATCTGGCGCATTTTTTACTTTAATGATTTCTTTTGATTCCTCGATGGATTGCCAACCGCTTGTGCCCAGATAGCGTTGTTTGTCATTAGGATCTAAAGTAATGCGAACCCAGTCTGCAAAGTCTCCATAGCTGTTGGTGAAACTCCAGGCTATATGGCGATTAGATCCAAGCACAATAATCGGAACACCAGGCAGACTGATGCCGGTAATGTCGTTGTCGGCACCTGAATCGGATGGATAAAGAAAGCGGGTTCGGAACCATAAATTAGGAACACGCAGTGTCAGATGCATATCATTGGCAACCAGTGCACCACCTTTAGTTAACGATCCGGAAACAGCAAAATTGTTACTACCCGGCATATTGCCTTCGTAGTTGTAATCTTTTTGAAAAAGGTCTGCGTCCAAGCCTCTAACATTAATTTCTTCCGCAGAAGGTAACAGTGGCCAATCCAATGCTTCGCCAATAAGTGGCGCATCCCATGGCCCGCCACTTGAATTAAGAAACTGGTAGACATTGGCTGGTAGAGCAGATCGCATGGCGGATAGTCCTAGTTCGCGATAGATGCTGGATTCGTTAAGAATACGAAACATGGCAAGAATTACCAAAATACTATCCTCGCTTTGCCATGCGGTTGGTTTGGTTTGCGTGAGCAAATAAGGGTAGGGCCGCACCTTAAGTGCATCAAGACCTTCGTTGACACCATCTCGATAGATGTCCAGTTGTTGTTGTTGTTCTTGCGGTAAACGGGAGAAAGCGAGTTTAGCGCGCTTGCGCATACGATATTTTCTTGTTTCAAGATCGTTGGTTAACGTTGCGGATCCAAATAATTCAGAGAGCTCACCGGCGGCTTGACGGCGCATTAGATCCATTTCAAAGAAACGTTCTTGTGCATGAATAAAGCCGATTGACCTGGCGATGTCCAAACGATTTTTTGCGATGATTGTTACGCTACCTAATTGATCGCGTTCAACGGTTACTGGAGCAGATAGTCCAGTTAAATTAGCGGATCCCTCATAATGTGGGAGACTGCCGCGAAGTAATAGCCATGCCAAAGAAATTACCAACACTACGCTGAATAACGTCGTAATCAGAAAGCGTCTCAAGAGATGCGAATTAATCGTCATGAATATCTATTGTTATAAGTGCGCAACAGTATGAATCATAATGTTTATTTGATAAGTTTTATTTAATAAGGGTGCAAAACCAATGTTGTTTCAAATATTGAAGTTGTAATTAATCTACGATAATCCGATTGTACCAAAACGAAATGACACAAGAAGGCTATTGAATTAGGTATTCACAAGAATTTGCCACATGGAGCGTTTTTTTGTCCTAATGATTATATGATGGCTTATTCGTACAAGTCATTTAGGTCCGACAAACTTTACGGCTTAATTAATTATGTATACAGCGACTGGAACCATAAATAAAGACGAATTTGTTACTGAATTCACGCCACTGGTGAAACGTATTGCTTACCATATTATGGCTCGGCTACCAGCCAGTGTACAGGTTGATGACTTAATACAAGTAGGTATGATCGGGCTGCTGGATGCGATTAATCGTTATGAAGGGTCATATGGCAGACAATTTGAGAGTTATGCGGCACAGCGAATCCGTGGCTCCATTTTAGATGAATTGCGAGATGCGGATTGGTTGCCACGTAGTATCCGTAAAAAGATGAGACAAATTGAAGCTGCTGCTAATAAAATGGAACAGCAGCAAGGTAATGCACCGAGCAAAAAAGATTTAGTGGCAGAATTGGGTATATCACTAGATGAGTATTATGAGACATTGCAAAGTGCTCGAGGTGCTCAATTAATTTATTTTGAAGACTTCCAGAAGGATGATGAAGAACCATTTTTGGACCGGCTGACTTCTGATGCGGAAAGTAATCCGCTGAATTTTCTATTGGATGTAAATACTCGAGAAATGGTTGTTAATGCAATTGATAATTTACCGCCAAGGGAAAAAATGGTGATGGGTATGCATTATGAGCAGGAGATGAATTTACGTGAAATAGGAGAGGTGCTTGGGGTGAGTGAATCTCGAGTTTGTCAACTTCATACTCAGGCGATAGCACGTTTACGCAGTCGATTAAGAGATACATAAATATGCGGTAGTTGAAAAATTTATCTGACACAGAGAAACCGTTCAATATTCTGTGTCATTTCTTAATATTTATATATTTCCAATATGGCGTAGCCAATGTTCCAAGTATTTGAGACCGTTTGAATAGGCTCAGTTCAACCTAGAGTCCTCAGTTGGATGGTGCTTAGAGTGCATTGTTGTTTATTTTTGGCAAGGCGCAGTGAAAAGTGAACCAGTTCACAACGAAGTGCAACGCAGCAAAAGACAAAGAACAGTGTGCTATAAGCATCATAGCGTAGCTCACCTGTAGGGTGTGTGGCATTTGACAAAATATTTGTTTTGTTTCATAAGACTAGACATTTTTAAAGCGATCAACTGAGGATTTTAGGTTCAATGGTTCTAATATTTTTCCACAGAATTTAGCGGTTTGAGCTCTTCTTTTCTGTAGGGCACTTCTAAAAATTTATATTTGCGAGCATACGCAAAGCAAATTGCCTGCTTACCCCGTTTCGTCACAATACTACGTTACGCAAAAAAAATATCTCCTGACTTATCGGCTATATGCTGGGTCAATATTTTTTGTTTTCGCCTTGTCTTGTTGAGAAATCCGAATTTTTAGAGCCGCCCTGTATTCTTTTTTTCTTTATAAGACGCTAAACTCTGGTAAATTAATTGGGTAATATTATTATCTTTGGAAAACCTAGTACTCCGTTTACTTGATATTGACGGATACAGCGATTACAAGATGTTTCGTCGCAAGACGCAACACGCAGACAATAGTTATTCTTTTGGCAAGTGCTGCAACGCGGTGACGGGACACTTTGTGATCGCCCTGCGGGTTAGCTTTTCAGCGCCACTGGCGGCGTTAGGTCTCTTGACAAGGGAATGACCATTGCCAGCAAAACCTGCCTTGCCAGTAACGCTGAAAAGCTAACTGTATTTGTCAATATCAAGTAGACGGAGTACTAGTTTTGGAGCTAACTATGGATGTGACCTGTTTCCGGGATGAAGAAGCTGGGAGAGAATCACGGCGGCTTTCCGCTAAAACTTATAATCTTGCGATTACATTGCTGGCGCGTAGTGCTGATGGCCATTTGTTTGTACCGATTCGGAGTATGCAATATATGGCGATTATTGATGCCGAAGAGTTCGTGTTTTTAGATGGCGAGAGGAGGTGTTGGGTGGATATTGCATGGCGGAATTTTAAGCCGCAAATCCGTAGTTCGTTGGAACAGCCAGTTGATTATGATGTGGTTTTCTATCGAGAAGGTTTGTCAGAGGTGATGACACGTTTACAAAGTGAATTTCCTACTGCACTTCAAGCACTGGTCAATAAGGAGAAATTGGATGGATCGGCACGAATAATTAAGTTTAGAAAATCGAGTGCTTAATTCTTAAATTTTTTAAATAGGAGTAAAAAATTGAAAACCTTAGTTCTAAGCTTAATTCTTATCGGGTTGACTTCAGCTTGTTCGACAACGCACAAGAATACACAAACCCCAAGAACTGCAATTGAGCAGTTGCTGCTCAGTGAAGCCGTTATGACAAGCCTTCCTGAGCAGATTAAAACCTCTTTGCCGATTCCTTCAGGTGCAAAAGTATTTATTGATTCTTCAGGAATTAGTAAGGATCAGCATATCGTACAGAAAGTTATGGCTGGATGGTTAGGGAAAAAAGGTTATCTTGTTCAAGATGATAAGGTAAATGCCACGTATCTGGTTAATGTAAATGTAGAATCATTGGGTACAGAATATGCCGACAGCTTCTTTGGAATACCGCCAATCCAAGGGGGCATTGTTCCTATATCTACGCCAGAATTGGCAATTTACAAAGCACAATATCAGACAGGATACGTTAAGTTTTATTTTGACATTTTTGAACTTCCATCTGGGCGTTTTATTCAAACAACAGTGCCGTTTGTTGCTGAAAAATTTTACAATGACTACACCTTGCTTTTCTTGTTTTCATTTAAGAAAACTGATTTGAATGCTCCTCCGAATATGGGGACTTTCAAACGTAAAGCACATCATTCAGAAACAGGTGATTAGCACATTGGTTTGCCAATCATCCGACAGTTATTGTCGTTACTTTATCGCCGTATGTTTAATTAGCGTATAGAAAATATCGGATGGTTGTAGAAGACAAAGGTTATTAGACTTTTTTGTCGTGCAATTTTCTAAAGCAGACTCATTATAAAAATCCTCTCAGGCTTTATGGTAAGACTGGCAATTCGGCGGCTTTTGTGACATGATTCATGGCCGCTCTGCTAGGAGGCTGTCCGAGAATAGAATAATCTACTGCAGGAAAGCCATTATGGCCATATTTTCCGGTAATTTTCGTTAAATAGAACAACTATTCGCCTAAAATGACCAAAAAATCTGTCTCAAAATGGCTTACCTTCGCTACGATTACTACTCTCGGACAGCCTCCTAGGGATTAATTAATTATTCAAATTAATTAGTATTAGATCTTCTTGTGGTTATTCTATTAATTAAACAATGCATTAGTTGCAAAAAACGAACTCTGGGACTTTGGTTTTAAATGGCAAAAGAAAAAAACAAAAAGAAAGATAAGGTTACCTTAATACTGATAATTCTAATACTGTGCTCTCCAGTCTTTATATCAACAGCAATTTACGTGATGGGATATAACCCTGGAAGTATGAATTATGGCGACCTACTTGAAGTGCAAAAACTGGAAGGTGATGGCGTTAACCAGATTGATAATACCATTTTTAGAATGAAAAATTTGCATGGAAAATGGGCGATGGTCATGATTGACTCTGGTGAGTGCAATGAAGCCTGCCAAGAGAAATTATTTTATATGCGACAAGTTAGAATCATTCAGCATACTGAGAAAGATAGAGTTGAACGGTTGTGGCTTATAGATGACAACAAAACAGTTTCCGATGAATTGCTCGAAGAATATAAAGGCACCCTATTTATTAAAGCGAAAGACAGTGAACTAGTTAAGGCGATTGATACTGAGGATGTGCATAGGAATCACATCTATCTGGTGGATTTTATGGGCAATTTAATGATGCGATTCCCAGAAGAATTGGAGCCAAGAAAAATGAGTGAAGATATTAAGCGTTTATTACATGTTTCACAGTTAGAGCACTAAACGTTATGAATTAAGGATGCCTCTAAAAATTCGGATTGCTAAATAAGACAAGGCGAGAACAAAAAATACTGATGCAGCATACGATTGATATGTCCGGAATATTTTTTGTATATAACGCCGTATTGTGACGAAACGGGGTAAGTAGGCCATTCGCTTTGCGGATGCTCGCAATTATGGATTCTTAGAGGTGCTCTTTAGTGTTCAACTTCGACGGAATATATATTCGGCGAAAGAGTGTTCGGGTAAATTTTCCGCGCTATATAGGCACACCATTTTTGACAGGACAAATAATATAGTGTAAATACACGCTTATGAAAAGTAAAATTACATTGACAGATTGTTCAGGTTGTGTGAATTTTAATTTACGTAAGGCAATGCGTGCAGTGTCCCAGCATTACGATAAAATTTTGGCGCCAGTCAAACTACGGTGTACACAATTTACGATTTTAACTATTTTGGATCGAGTGGGTACAGTAACTATTACTGAATTAGCAGAATACTTGATCATGGATAGAACGACGTTAACTCGGAACTTAAAACCGTTGGAAAAAGAAGGCTATATAATAATAACTTCAAGTGTTAGGGATAAGCGTTCTCGATGTGTTGCATTGACCAGTGCAGGGAAAAAAATTCGAAAAGCTGCGATGCCTTATTGGGAGCAAGCACAAAGTGAGATGGTGTCTTTTATGGGTGAAGAAGATGCTATTCAATTCATTCAATATTTACAAACATCGTCAACTTTTCATCATTCAGCATAATTATTTATTGACATAATAGGTGTATATACATATATAATAAAAGTGATTATGATTTATTAGTTATTTTTTTGTTAAATGAGTGTATATACACTATGTGAGCTGAGAAATATAAATCTGTTTTTTTTAATGTAGCAATTAAGGAGTAGATAATGAAAAGTCAACAAAACCAATTTAATCGATATTTTCAGAATAGCATTGGGTTCGTCATGTTACTGAGTTTCATCATATTTGCTATCACACCCATTGAAGGATGGCATGCTAGTTTTCAGGAAAAAGACTTCACCGTAGCTTTGATTGTACTTGAAGCTATTTTTTCGTTAATGATATTAACCGCATTAGGTAAAGCAGGGGCGAGTAAATCTGTTTTGATGATTATTGGCACAGTATTTATTTTATGGTTTGCAATCGCTTTTGTTTTATTGTCTCAAGGGTTTTATGCGAATTCAGATATGCCACAATTGACTTTTGTGATGGGTGTCGTCATTCCAATTGTACTTGGTTATTTGGCAAAACAATTCTGGCAACCATTAGCCAAAGCAGTTGACGCCATGTCAACAAAGTCATTCTTATTATTACAGTTTATGAGAGCGGCATTTGGCATCATGTTTTTCTTTACAGCCGCATTACCTGTTTGGTTTCAATATACCGGTGGTCTGGGTGATATTTTGGCTGGGTTTGGGGCTTACCTTGGTTTATATGTTCTTTCTAAAAACCCAAGTGAAGAACGGCAAGCGATTGTTATTGGGAATCTGATCGGAATCCTTGATTTCATTGTTGTGTTAAGTCTAGGGGTTATTGTTGTATTGCAAGATCATTTAGCAGACATGATGTTTTTAATGATTCCATTGTATGTGGTGCCCCTATTTATTTTGTTACATATTTTTTCTTTACAGCGTCTAGGGAAGATTGGTCAGCAAATAGAAACTAAAATCACTGCTTAGAGAGTGTATATACACTGAATGGAGGTTATGATGAACAAGGTTAGTTATGAAATATGGGCGAGTCGTTTTTTTCAAGCAGTAACGGCTTTCCCAAAAACAATTATTTTTGCTGGACTCATTTTGATATTGGGATCTGCAATCTTTATTCCAACATTGCAAAAGGATACGCGCTCTGACGCATTTATACCGCCAGATCATCCCGCACTGATATATCGTGACAAGGTAGAAGATATTTTTGGTCTTAAAGACCCAATGGTTATTGCCATTGTTAATGAATCTCAAACCGGTGTCTTTAACCCGAATACGCTGGCGTTGGTGAATTGGTTAACTGAACAGGTTGCGTTAATAGACAATATTGACCCGGAACGTGTAACAAGTCTTGCCACTGAAAATGACATCATCGGCACCGAGGATGGCATGCTGGTCGAAGAATTTTTTGAAGCACCACCCACAACACAACAGCAAGCCAATCAAATACGTGAGGCGGTAATGGACTTCCCTTTGTATTTGGGAAACCTGGTGTCACGCGAAGGTGATGCGACGTTGATTGTGGCAGAGTTGATTGATCAAACGCAAGCGCAGCAGGTCTATGCCGACTTGCTCGCGCTGGTTGAGCAAGCGCCCACACAACAGGGTGAAAGGATCCATGTTGCGGGTGAAGGTGCGGTCAGTGGTTATATGGGGGAGTACATTGATGCGGATGCACAACGTCTTAATCCCATTGCCGCATTAATTATCACGCTGATTTTGTTTGTTGCATTCCGTACATTGCGTGGGACGTTACTACCCAATTTTGTTGTGTTGGCAACGGTTGGTAGTGCATTGGGAGTGATGGCAGCATTTGATGTGAGTTTCTTTGTCATTACTAATGCGTTGCCTGTTGTATTGATTGGTATCGCTGTTGCGGATTCCATCCATATTCTGAGTCAGTATTACGAGGAAGTTGCACAACAGCCAGAAGATACGCCACGTCAAGTCGTGATACGCACTATGGAGAAAATGTGGCGCCCCATTACGGTGACGACACTGACAACAATGGCGGGTTTCCTTGGACTGAGTCTGGCTTCAGTGATGCCACCAATGCAATATTTTGGATTATTCGCCATGCTTGGTGTGGGTGTTGCCTGGTTGTTTTCTGTTACGGTGCTTCCCGCAGCGCTGAGCCTACTTAAACTCAAACCAAGTCCTGCTTATCAAATTCAACAAAATCAATGGAAAATTGATCGCTTTGGTCTTGCTATGAAGTCATTTGGGGGTTGGGTTTCTCGCCATCACGTTGTGGTGTTATTGCTCGCTGTATTGGTAACAATTACTGGCGTTATGGGTGCATTTAAGCTTGAGTTAAATGAGGCGCGCATCACGATTTTCCAGAAAGATGAACCGATAGTGCAAGCGGATACCATTATTAATCAAAAATTCGATGGTGTGCATTATCTCGATGTAGTGGTGGAAACAGCGCAAGCAGAAGATCTATTTAACCCTGATCACTTGAAACAAATTGAAGCCTTGCAAAGTTACGCTGCAACATTACCGCACGTCAATGGTTCCACTTCAATTGTGGATTATCTGAAACAAATGAACCGGGCATTAAATGAAGACCGCTTGGATGCCTATCAGTTACCCATTGATCCGGATTTGGTGGCGCAGTATTTTCTGCTGTATTCAGCAAGTGGAGATCCCGCTGACTTTGAAGAAGAAGTCGATTATGACTACCGCCTTGCCAATGTGCGTATACGCATGGATACAGGAATTTATACGCATGAGAAAGTCGTGGTTGAAGCAATGCAGCAGTACATTACGGATCACTTCAATACAGCGGATATCAGCGCCAATCTTAGTGGTCGAGTCAATGTCGATTATCACTGGATCAAACTACTAGGAAACAGTCATTTCGGTAGTGTTGCCCTTGCATTAATACTGGTCTGGATGATGGCATCACTCAATATGCGTTCCATGGTTGCCGGGGTCATTACGGTTGTCCCCGTTGCTTTTTCGGTGCTGTTCATTTACGCCGTAATGGGTTTTGCCGGTATTTGGCTAGCTATTGGCACGTCCATGTTTGCCGCTATCGCGATTGGGCTCGGTGTGGACTTTGCGGTGCATACCATTGAGCGCCTGAAAGTTTTAATTCGGGAGCAAAAGTATTCTTTTGATGAAGCCATAGCGGTTTTATATCCGAGTACTGGGCGCGCCTTATTATTTAACTTTGCTGCATTGGTGCTAGGTTTTGGTGTTCTGGCGACCAGTGAAGTGGTGCCATTGATTAAATTTGGAACACTTGTCGCAGTAGGTATTTCAGCAAGCTTTATAGCTAGTATGACTATATTGCCGGCTTTAATTAAGGCAATAAATCCTGTTTTTCTATATCCAGAAAATACCTCAGTAAACATAACCCCGTCCATGAAGATGACTGAAACCATTCATCTTGTTGATGCAATCCAAAAGGAGAGAAAAGATGACATTCAAACAAAATCTATTTAGTCAGTTCTTTTTAATCAGTGTCAGCAGCTTGATGCTGGTGAATACGGCAGTCGCAGAAACGAATCAACTCAGTGGTCTTGAGATTGCGCAACAGGTAAATGCGCGTGATGAGGGGGCTTCTGTATCTCGCAATTTAACCATGGAAATGATTGACCGGCGCGGCAAAAAGAGAGTACGGGAGACACGTGGCTTTCGTAAATATTATGGCGAAGAAAAGCGCACCATGATTTTTTACTTAAAACCTAACAATGTGAGAAAAACCGCGTTTTTAACCTATGACTACCCACAAGCCGATGATGACCAATGGTTGTATTTGCCTGCTATGCGCAAAGTTCGTCGTATTTCTTCATCGGACCGGGGTGATTACTTCTTAGGTACTGATTTTACATATGAAGATATTAAGAAGGAAGGCAAAGTCGGTATTGAAGATTACACTTGGAAAATGATTGGTGAAGAAATAATTGATGGCCATCACAGTTATATTGTTGAAGCCATTCCTATCAATGACAAAGTGGCGAGGGAATTGGGTTATGGCAAGGTAATTTATCACATTGACAGTAACATCTGGATGGTGCGTCAAACCAAGAGTTGGGATGTGCGTGGCAATGAACTAAAAACCATTAATTTCCATGATATTCGCCAGGTGCAAGACATCTGGACAGCACACATGCTAGAGGTTAACAATCACAAGACGGGGCATAACACACGTTTCCTTTTCAGTGATATTGATTACGCAACAGGCGTAGCGGACGAAATCTTTACGCAGCAAGCGTTACGCCGCGGTTTGTAATTGTAAGTAATAGATCGTCATGTCAAGACTAAACCGTATAGTTATAAAGATGATCTTTTGTAGTATGTGCTTCAGTACCTGGGCTAGCGAGACAGGTACTGAATCGACATTCGGTAATATTGAATACAGTGCTATGCTGGAAACGCAATGGGCTTATGGAGTCACTAAGAAAAGCAATCAGAAATTTCAGTTTATTTACGAGCCTGAAATCAATATTGAACTACCAAATAATCAAAAATTTACCATGATTGGCCGTTTGCGGGGAGATATCAGCGACAAGTTAGAACCCAATAATCCATCACAAACTGAAATATCGCCGATCTCTCGCCGCTTGTTGATGGGTGATCATGCCGAATTGGCACTACGTGAGTTTTATTATGAAGCGACTGTTGGTGAAACGTATTTGACGCTGGGGAAGCAACAAATTGTTTGGGGTCAGGCGGATGGATTGAAATTACTGGACGTTGTTAATCCACAGGATTTTCGTGAATTTATTTTGGATAATTTTACTCGCTCACGCATCCCTTTATGGACTGTAAATACTGAAATTCCAATTCATGACGCGGTATTACAGTTAATTTGGATTCCTGATCAAACATATCACGCATTACCGGAATCAAATTCACTCTACGCTTTTACTTCACCGCGACTAGTACCCGATGTACCGCCTGGGATAAACGTCAATTTACACCCAGTCAACAAACCCAATCGTTTTTTCGCAGATGCCGATTATGGTGCGCGTTTAATGCACTTTGTGGGTGGTTGGGATTTAACCCTGAACTATCTCTATCATTACAACGATAACCCTGTTTTATTTCGCAGCTTAATATCCGGGCCACAACCAACGATTACGATAACACCGCGTTACAAGCGATCTCATCTAATTGGCGGCACTTTTAGTAATACGTTTGGTGATTTTGTCTTACGTGGCGAAGTGGGTTATTCAACAGATCGATACTTTCTGGCAGAACATATAAACGATAGTGGCGGTGTAAATAAAAGTGATGACTTTGCTTATGTTTTTGGTTTGGATTGGTCTGGCATTGAGAATACATTTTTGAGTATGCAATTATTTCAGAGTCATTTGATTCACCACAAAGCGGAATTTGTACGCAGTAAAGTAGACACCACCCTAACATCCCTAATCCGGCGCAATTTTATCAACGACACCGTGATCGCTGAAGTGCTGTGGATACACAGCACAAATGATGGCGACGGATTGGTGCGGCCCAAATTCAGCTATGAGTGGCAGGACAATATTAAGGTGTGGGCAGGCATGGATATCTTTTATGGGAATCAAACTGGCTTATTTGGACAATTTTCTAGAAATGATCGATTGATTGTTGGTATCGAGTGGGGCATGTAAAAACATCCGGTAAAAATTTACGATTCATTGGACAAATCGCAACTGATTTTTGACTTAACACTTTTAATAATGGTGCTTTTTTCTCTCTTTGTGCGCTAAAGTGCTATTCTCTAGTAGAATGAAAGACTCCGTTTTTGATTTTTACGCGATATAAATAAAAGAATATTGTCATGTGCAGTACGGCCACTCATATTAAGATCCTCATACTAGATGACGACCCCTTTATGCTTAAGCTTTTGGCGAAGATGTTGTATAATCAGGGATTTGCACAGGTGAGCAGTTGCAGTAATGGTATAGATGCACTGAAACAGATTGATCATCCCGGTACCAAACCTGATTTGATTTTGCTTGATCTGAATATGCCCGATATGGATGGGATTGAATTTGTACGTTACCTGGTCGACCGACAATTTAAAGGACACATTGTCTTGGTCAGTGGTGAAGATGAGCGGATGTTAAAGGCTGCTGAGAAATTGGTACATGCCCATCAGATTCCGATGCTAGGTTATTTACATAAGCCATTTAACCCGGATCAATTATTTGAAATCATCAAACATTGGGCGCCATCTGTTGCTAAAGAACAACAGTCTTCTGATAAAAAAGTTTATATTGTGGAGGAAATACGAGCAGCGATTTCAAACCACGAATTAGTGAATTATTATCAACCTAAAGTGGCGGTTGCATCGGGTGAGCTGATCAGTGTCGAAACATTGGTGCGTTGGAATCATTCGGTGGACGGCTTAATTTCACCCGATCAATTTATTGGTATTGCAGAACAGGGCGGCTTGATTAACGATCTGACTCGTCTGGTGCTCAGTGATGCATTGGCACAAGCCAAAATATGGCAACAGAGTGGGCAGGAGTTTCGTGTGGCTATTAATGTTTCGATGGATAACTTGGCATCACTGGATTTTCAAGATCTAGTGGTTAATTTGGCCAAGGAAAATGATTTGTCTCCTCAAAAAATTATACTCGAGGTTACCGAAAGCCAATTAATGGGCGCTGATGCAAGAATACCACTTGAAATCTTGAGTCGTTTGCGACTCAAAAGATTTCATTTGTCTATTGATGACTTTGGTACCGGTCATTCTTCTATGGCGCAGCTTCGAGACATTCCTTTTAATGAACTCAAAATTGACCAAAGTTTTGTGCATCGTGCCTGGACAGATGAAACGCTACGAGCTATCTACGATGCCAGTTTAGCCATGGCGAAACAATTGGGTATGGAAGTTGTTGCAGAAGGTGTGGAAGATGAGCAGGACTGGCAGCTTTTACGTCAAACCGGTTGTGATTTGGCGCAAGGAAACTTTATTTCCAAACCAATGCTGGCTGCCGATTTTCCCCGTTGGCTGGAGGAATGGCAGGGTAGGGTGCGTAATGGATTGATTTCCGACCCTGTCTAGTCGATGTGTCCTAAATGTAGATAGTATCGGACAAATGCAAAGCGAATCAAGATATAAACTTCCAGATTTGCTGACATTCATTTAATTTTAATAGACTCAAGTTATAGTATCTTTTATGCTATAAATTTAAGGTCAAACAGATAGTTAAGTAAGATAGTATGAAACTAAAGAATTATAATTTATCAGGATTAGTTGTTGTTACGTTGTTTTGTATTGGAGTTTTTGCTACTTTTAATAGCAATGCGGCTAGAATAGATACAAGTGAATCTCATTATGATGATCTGTGGGATCGCGTTCGTGATGGTTTTGTAATAAATACACCTGATATTCAACAGGTACGCAAGCTAGAAACCGCTTATACGAATCACCCAAGGCTCACAGAGCGTATATTCGAGCGAAGCGCGCCTTATCTATATTATATCATTGAAGAACTCATTCAGCGTGGAATGCCAACAGAAATTGCATTACTGCCAATGATAGAAAGTGCCTTTGATCCAACGGCAAATTCAAATAGAAGAGCGGCGGGGTTGTGGCAGTTTATGTCAGCCACAGGGAAAAGCCTTGGGATAGAACAAAACGTGTGGCACGATGACCGCAGAGATGTTGTGGTTTCAACACAAGCCGCATTAGATTATTTAGAATACCTATACGATAGATTTGATAATTGGCCGCTTGCCTTAGCAGCTTATAACTGGGGTGAGACAGCCATTAGAAAATCAATCGAAAACGCCGCTCAACGAGATGGCCGGGCTGAATTTCATGATATAAGGTTGCCTCAAGAGACGCGTAATCATGTTCATAAATTATTGGCGATTAAGAAGATTATCGCCAATCCTTCAGATCACGGGATTAATCTCAGAAAGATTCCAAATCAACCTTATTTTGACGAGATACAACTCTCTAGTCATATTGACATCGCATTAGTTGCTCAGCTTGCAGGTGTTTCACTGGCTGAGTTTAATATGTTAAATCCTGCGTATAAGCGTCCTGTCGTCAAGGTGCTAAATGAATCAAGGGTTGTTCTTTTGCCCGTACAAAACGTTGATTCATTTGTTGCTAATTTAGCTGCCTATGACGACACTTTACTCTCATGGAAGATTTATGAGATTAATCAAAAAGAGTCTATTAATGAAGTCGCTAGAAAATATGGTCTGAGCATGCATAGACTGAGAACAATTAATAATCTTGAAGAGAATGATCAATTTGAAATTGGTCAACGGATCTTGTTGCCGCTGGAAATTAGGCCTATTAAAACAAATGTAACAATTGTTAGAAATAAGCCGGATATTTTCAAAGCAAACACTAACTCACATGCCGTCCATATTGTAAAGAAAGGCGATACTTTACCCGATATTGCTAAATATTATGGGTCGAGCATCAGGGAATAAAGCGCTGGAATGGCGATGATGAAAGACTAAATATTGGCCAAAAACTGAAAGTATCTAAAGGGTAAGTAAACGAGACTTTATCCATGGCATTCAGTGACATACTAAGTTGTCATTACTTGTCTTCATCTTATTTGATTAGAATCTTTCATCCTAGAATCCTCAGTTGGATGGTGCTTAGAGTGCATTGTTGTTTATTTTTGGCAAGGCGCAGTGAGGAGTGAACTAGTTCACAACGAAGTGCAATGCAGCAAAAGATAAAGAACAGTGTGCTATAAGCATCATAGCGTAGCTCACCTTATGGTGTGTGGCATTTGACAAAATAATTGTTTTGTTTCATAAGACTAGATATTTCTGAAGCGATCAACTGAGGATTTTAGGTTCATGTATAGCGCTGTTTTTTTCTTAAGACTAAGCTAGTATCGAACAAACATGCTATGTTTGTTCGATCAGTTCAATCGCCCAGCTTACACCAAAACCAGTGATGTCACTGCCTACTGCCCCCAAACCGTTTTTGTGATTGCTGGCAGACAAGTCCATATGTATCCAAGGCGTCTCATTAACAAATTTATTTAAAAAGCGGGCAGCAAGAATATGGTCGCATTCTCCGCCCAAAGCACATTGCTTAGTGTCCGCAATTTTACTTTCTAAGTTTTCATCATAGTCTTCGTCAATCGGAAATGCACAAACCCGTTCTCCGCTTTTTTTACCAGCTGTTATGGCTTTTTGTGCCAGATTATCTAAGTTGCTGAAAATGCCACTATAGTTTGTGCCAATTGCGGTTTGCATACTGCCGGTTAAAGTGGCAAAGTCAATAATCAGGCCTGGTTTTTGCTTTTCAGCTAATGTTAGGGTGTCTGCCAGAACCATTCTTCCTTCCGCATCAGTATGAACAATCTCGATGGTGATGCCGTTCAATGCCGTAATTACATCATTTTGTTTGAAGGCATGAGGGCTGATATGATTTTGGGCAATGGCTAACCAACAATCAATTTTTAAGGGTAAATCTGCACGTGTTGCGGCTAATAAGATTCCAAGCGCAACGGCAGAACCATTCATGTCTTCATGCATGCCTTGCATATAGCGTGGCGGCTTTAGATTATGGCCGCCGGTATCGAAACATATCCCTTTACCGACGATCGCAATACTTTTGTTGTTAGTGTTTCTTTTGCTGTTATGTTGTATATGAACAATGGCGGCATCTTGTGGATCGCTACCTTGTGCTACTGCGGTAAATGCACCAGCCCCCATTTGTAGTAGCTTATCAACAGTGTATTCTTCGTACTCCCAACCCTCATTCTCAGCCAACATCTTGATCTGATCACGGTAAGTTTGTGGTGTTAATTCATTTGGTGGTAATACGGTTAATCCCCGTGCGAGTAAGTTTCCTTCTGCCTTAGCTCGTTGTATGGTGAAATTATCTTCATCTTTGTAGCCATGCAGAACAATGCTCTCAAGGGATTTTCTGTCGACTTCAGTTTTGCGAGATGGGAGTGCGGCACCATTGACCCAGGTAGTGTAGAGCGCTAATTTCGAGAAAGCTTGTATTTGATTGGTGTTACCATAGATCGCCAGGTGAAGTTCAGTTGGGCTTTCATCAAGTTGAAGAAGTACTGCTTTACGGAGACAGGTTTGTTGGTCAAAAATAGATTGACTGCTATCGACCATTACCCAGGTGCATAGCGCGCCATTGTCGAGGTTTGCGCTGAGTGGTTTATGGCTAATTTTACTCAGCTTCATATCCCGTCGGGTAAGAATCTTTTTTAAAGCATCTTCTCCAGGAATGTCATATTTTTTTGGCAGTCTTTCCAACTTAGGTAAAACGACTAGTATGTGGGTGGCTTTTACAGCAGAATCAAAGGGGTTTTCGTTTTGAATAAGTGTTGCAAGCATTGAGCGCTTTCCTGTCGAAGAAATTTAGAATAACGATACTGACGTTATATATTGAAAAGCGTATTATATACGCCACACTAGGTTTGGATTTACTGTTTTTTGTGGATATTTTAAAACGGCGCTTGATGCTTAACCTAAATATTGCATCAGCACGTTGAACTTTGGCTTGTATCCCTGATGTCTATTAACTTTTAGGTAATCAGGAAAATATAGTTTTTGCTCGACATTTCACGTGCTGGCTGTTAACTGGTGACTCATCATAATATGAGTTAATTACTTTTCTTTGGTTTGTCTCAATAAAATTAACGATTAATATGCATCAATATCATGAATTAATGCGACATGTTTTAGACTACGGATACCAGAAATCGGATCGAACGGGTACTGGAACACGGTCGGTTTTTGGTTATCAACTGCGTTTTAAACTGTCGGACGGGTTTCCTTTAGTAACAACAAAGAAATGTCATTTAAGATCAATTATTCATGAGCTACTTTGGTTTATTAAGGGCGATACAAACATTCAGTATTTGCAAAATAATAATGTATCGATCTGGGATGAGTGGGCAGATGAGAATGGTGATCTGGGACCGGTATATGGTCACCAGTGGCGTTCTTGGTCGACTGATCAGGGAACGAGTATCGACCAATTAATGCAAGTGATTAATCAAATAAAAAACACACCGGATTCACGGCGTATGATTGTTTCATCCTGGAATGTGGGAGATCTCGATAAAATGAAACTACCTCCGTGCCATGCGTTTTTTCAGTTTTATGTTGTTGATGGAAAGTTGTCATGCCAGTTATATCAAAGAAGTGCAGATATTTTTTTAGGTGTGCCATTTAATATTGCTTCTTATGCGTTATTAACTCAGATGATTGCGCAAGTGTGTCAGTTAAAGCCGGGAGATTTTGTGCATACTTTTGGTGACGCACATCTTTATTTAAATCACCTTGAGCAAGCACGGCTGCAGTTAAGTCGCGAACCAAGAGCATTGCCAAATTTGAAATTGAACCCTCAGATCGATCAGATTACTGATTTTAAGTATGAGGATATTTCACTGGAAAATTACCATCCTTACCCTGCCATTAAGGCACCTGTAGCGGTATGAGTATGCGCTTGTCTATCTTAGTCGCGATGGCTAAAAATAACGTAATTGGTCAGGACAACGCTTTGCCTTGGCATTTGCCGGAGGATTTAAAGCACTTCAAGACGCTAACCATGGGGCATCCAATTATTATGGGGCGTAAAACCTATGAATCAATTGGCAAACCATTACCGGGACGCACCAATATTATCGTAACGCGCCAAAAGGGGTTTCATGCGCCGGGAACTGTCGTAGTTAATTCAATTGATGACGCCTTAGTTTGTGGGAAGAACGTAGAACAAGCCAGTGGTGAACACCAAGAGTGTTTCGTCATTGGTGGGGCAGAGCTTTACCGACAAACCATTCAAATCTGTCAGCGGATGTATATTACTGAAATACAGCAGGTGTTCCAAGGTGATACCGCTTTTCCTGTTTTTGATCGGAATGAATGGCAAGAGACGGTGCGTGAGGCGTATACAGGCGGTGGTGAAACGAATTTAAGCTATCATTTTGTGATATTCGACCGGAAAAATAATAACTAATGGTAATATGGGTTTTCGTGGCTCTATACGTTATAAATTGCTGTCTATGAATCTGGTTTGATCTTGATGGGTTGCTGCTTATATCAGATCTTCAGAAAAGGGACGTAGGTCTGATTGTGTACGAGGGCGTTCATAATTCTGTGTCAGCTTGCAAATCGACTAACGCGCTTCGCTTGTTGGCCACGTAAAATATCTGTTGATCCTGCTCTTTCAGAGCAGACTGAACAGATGTTTTCCGCAGCTTGATGATAATCGGTTTTGT
>JAJFJJ010000135.1 GCA_021774195.1 Nitrosomonas sp.
TTCCACCAAATTTGTCGTTTCGCTGCGAGTAAGCGCTTTTTCTACTGCTTGTATTTTATAGGCTTGCGTGAATCTTGTTCTCATTTTTATCTTCCTCTAGTTGAAAATTAGAGGCGACAACTATGCTGACACAGGGGGCTAGGAGGCTGTCCGAGAATAGTAATCGTAGCGAAGGGAAGCCATTTTGAGACAGATTTTTTGGTCATTTGAGGCGAATAGGTGTTCTATTTAACGAAAATGACCAAAAAATATGGCCATAATGGCTTTCCTGCAGCAGATTATTCTATTCTCGGACAGCCTCCTAGTTACTTAGGAAATGTAGACGGATTACTATTCGATGTATTGGATGTTATGTTTGTTAATTGTAATAATCAAACCATTTCAGAGTCTATTTTAAAATGAGCAAGGGTAATAGCTTCGATAAATTGACCCTATCCAGTTTTCCGATAGCGAGTATCTCTCTTGAGTTTATGAGACAGGCCGCTGTAGCAGTACTCTACTTGTCTCTTGGTTCCATTATTCATGTCTATTTCACCAGCAATGGTATTGTCAGTGCGATCTGGCCAGGCAGTGGGTTTGCATTGGCGGCACTGCTTATTGGCGGAAGACGTTATATATGGGGCGTGTTGTTTGGCTCATTATTACTTAATACATTATTCCTTGATTCGCTTTGGGCAATAGGTGGTATGACGCTGGCGCAAACGCTCGAGGCGTTTATTGGTGCCTGGCTACTCACTCGAAACGATCAGCCCATTTTATTTGTCAATACATTAAAGAATCATCTCCGAGTGATTTTATTTGGCGCTGGTGTTGCTTGTTTTGTAGGCGCTATTATTGGGCCATTCGCCCTAGTGCTAGCCGACATTATTTCATCAGATGACTATTTTAAAAATGTACTGCACTGGTGGATGGGCGATGCGCTTGGCGTTATTTTGGTTGCACCTTTTATATTAGCTTTCGGACAGAAAACTCCCCCTCAATTTAATGTAAAACAACTGCTTGAAGCAACGTTACTGTTAACACTAACATTTGTAGCGGGACAAATCATTTTTCTTGATTGGTTTCATGAGACTATTATTGACTCTTCAAAAGCCTACGTAATGTTTCTTTTTGTTGCTTGGATCTCAATACGCTTTGGTATTTATGGCGCTACATTTGCGTTGCTTATCATTGCATCGCAAGCATTATGGGGCGCTAAGCTGGGAGTTGGTTTTTTTGCTAATGAGATTGTCACTGCGAATCTTACAAATTATTGGTTCTATATGATGATTTTGTCTCAGGTTGGAATGACACTAGGGATCTACGTCAATACAATCAAACAGGCGAATAAGGTGATTGGCGTTGCTAAACAACGATTTAGTGACTTAGTTAATTCTACCGATGGCATTGTATGGGAGGCGGATGTTGCCACCTTTAACTTTACCTTTGTCAGCGAACAAGCGGAGCGTTTATTAGGCTACCCAGCAAAGGATTGGATGAAACCAGGATTTTGGGTGGAACATATTCATCCTGATGACCAGCGTTGGGCGCCTGAGTTTTGCTTGGAAGCAACCAGAAGATTGGAGCCGCACACTTTTGAATATCGATTTCTTACCTGTGATGGTCGAATCGTTTGGCTGCGAGATATTGTTAGTGTCGTTTCAGAAAATGGCGAACCACGCTGGTTGCGTGGAATAATGATCGATATTACCGAGCAAAAGAATGCTGAACAAGATTTGCGTATTGCTGCTACAGCCTTTGAAACGCAAGAGGGCATAATAGTTACTGACAATAACAAAATTATTCTTCGAGTAAACCATGCTTTTACTGAGATCACAGGCTATACAGCCAAAGATGTCATAGGAAAGACCCCGAAAATACTCAGCTCTGGCCTTCAGGATGAGGATTTTTATATCGCCATGTGGGATGCAATCAATCATACTGAAAAGTGGAAAGGAGAGATCTATAATCGACGAAAAAATGGCGAAATCTATCCTCAGCATCTCACCATCACCTCGGTTAGAGATCAATCTGGCACAGTAGCAAACTATGTTGCGACATTAAATGACATTTCAGTTCGTAAAGAAGCAGAGGAAGAGATTAAGCAACTTGCTTTCTATGATTTTCTGACGGGGCTACCCAATCGACGACTTTTGCTTGATCGACTCAATCAAGCATTAGCTTCTAGTGCTCGTAGTAAACATAACGGTGCATTGTTGTTTATTGATCTGGATAATTTCAAGATACTTAACGATACGCTCGGTCATGATTTCGGTGACCAATTATTGATTCAGGCTTCCGAGCGTTTAAAATCGTGCATTCGCGAGTGTGATGCGGTATCCCGTATTGGCGGTGACGAGTTTGTGGTACTGCTGGAGGAGTTAAGTAAAGATCCGATAAAATCGTTAACACAGACGGAAAGAATTGCTAATAAAATTCAAACTGTTCTTGGCCAACCATACCAGCTTAAAATGCATCAATACCATAGTAGCTCAAGCATTGGTGTGACGATATTCGATGATCACCGACAGACAATGGAGGAGCTATTAAAGCAAGCAGATATCGCCATGTATCAGGCCAAGAAATCTGGCCGCAATGCGGTTTGTTTCTTCGACCCCAAAATGCAAGAATTAATTGTTGCTCGCTCATCCCTTGAAGCCGAATTGCGCAAGTCGCTTGACAGGCAGCAGTTCCAATTGTATTACCAAATCCAGGTGAATCATTTGAATCGCCCAATAGGCGTCGAGGCATTACTACGATGGAAACACGAGGAATATGGTTTAGTTTCACCGGCAGAATTTATACCGCTGGCTGAGGAAACAAATTTAATTATACCCATTGGAGAGTGGGTGTTAGAGACAGCTTGCGCCCAGATAAAGGCTTGGCAGAGTAATGCGCTGACTCGTGATCTCACTCTGTCGGTAAACGTGAGTGCAAAGCAATTTCTCCAACCGAGTTTCGTGTCTCAAGTACAGGCTTTCATGCAGCGTTTTGAAATTAAACCAAGGCTATTAAAGCTAGAGCTTACCGAAAGCATGCTATTAGTTGATGTCGAAGAAATTATTCCAATCATGAATCAATTAAGAGATGTTGGCGTTACATTTTCGTTGGATGATTTTGGTACGGGTTATTCTTCTTTGCAATACCTCAAACAATTGCCGCTTGATCAACTAAAGATTGACCAATCCTTTGTGCGTGATATCACTTTTGATCAAAGTGATAAATCAATTGTACGTACGATCATTGCTATGGCGCGTGGCTTAAATCTGGATGTTATTGCCGAAGGAGTAGAAACGGAAGAGCAAAAACAACTTCTTCTAGCTAAAGGTTGCTATGCTTACCAAGGTTACTTATTTAGCAAACCAATGGAACTGGAAAAGATTGATGAATTACTGAAGAAGATGTTGATGTAATGCTCATGAGAAGGCTGTTACTCTCTAAAATAGTCAGAAAGCCACTTTTTTGAGTTCGTAGAGAGATTATTCCAATAAATAGACTACAGCTGTTAGTAGTACTGCTGTTTCAGTAATTTCTACCAATGCGCCAGTCGTATCGCCTGTCATCCCACCCAATCTTCGCATCATTAAGGTGCGTAATAGGAAAAATGTTATACCGGCAGCAATTAATAGCCAGAAATAAAGCATGCCAGTTAATAAAAGTATCAATACCGGTGTTAGTACGACTATAAAAATACACCACTGACGTGGCTGATAGGTAGACAGTGATGAACCGAGTCCATGATTGCCGCGCACATAGGGTGTGGTAAGAAACAACAGGGGTATTAGTGTGCGTGCCAGTATGATGGCGAGTAGCAACGCAATCCATTCATTAACAGTAACCAAACTATAGAGCGCTACAAATTTCAGCAAAATGATCAATACGAGCGCGACAACACCGATCGACCCACAATTGGGATCTTTCATAATAGCCAGTGTTTTCTCCCTGTCGCCCATTCCACCTATCCATGCATCAGCGCTATCAGCCAAACCATCCAAGTGTAACGCGCCGGTCAGCACTATCCAACAGGTGACTAACAGTGCTGCGGTTACTAAAGGTGGCGCTTGGCTTAGCAACCAGCTGAGTGTAACGAGTACTGATCCGATTAAAACGCCAACCAGAGGATAATAAACGAGCGATTGGCCAATTTGCTGTTCATTAGGCAGTATTTTAAAATGTATTGGAAATTGCGTAAGGAACTGCAGTGCGATGAGAAATGGTTTGATCATATAAGACCAGCTATCATTGTGCCTTGATGTTTGGTGATCTGAATGCGTTTTAATGCCGCATATTCAATCTCAAATTCCAACAACTGTTCAATCGGATGTTGCAAGATGTGGCAAAGAATAACGCGAATGACGCCGCTATGTGTGATCAATAGAATATTTTTTCCAGAAAACTGTCGGTTAATATCGTGCCAGGCAGTCAAGATGCGTTCTTCAAAGTTTAATAAATGCTCGGCCTGTGGCGGAGGGTTTTGCATGGGGCTTTGCCAGAAACGTGTTAGTGCATCGTTATCGGTTTGTATTAATTCCTTGGCAGAACGACCTTCCCATTGGCCGAAATGTATCTCCTGAAAACGTTTATCGTGGGTGACTGGAAGATTATGGCGTTTGGATAAACCTTCGGCAAAATTTGCACATCGAATTAATGGTGAAGTGACAATAGACTGCCATTGCGCCGTTGTGTTTTCTACACTGGTCTGCATTTGCGACCAGCCAAGTTCAGTTAATGGATTGTCCGTACTTCCGTTAAAACGGTCGCTGTTCTCCGTCTCGCCATGTCTTAGTAGATCAATGTAAGTAACCTCAGTCATTTTTGCCGGAGACCTGCGCCTCGGAGAAGGTGGCCATTTCATTGTGTAACCGACAGGCCATGCGTAGCAAGCTGACAGTAACAGCGGCACCACTGCCTTCACCTAATCGCATAGCAAGATTCACTAAAGGATCGGCCTCAAGCGCTTGGAGTATGAGGCGATGCCCCGGTTCAGCAGATTGATGCGAAAAGATAAACCATTGTTTGCAACCGGGGGCCATTTGTTCTGCGGTTAATGCGGCGGCTGAGCTAATGAAACCATCGATGAGCATGGGTAGTCCCAATTGCGCGCCATGGATATACGCGCCTGTTAATGCTGCAATCTCAAATCCACCCACGCGGCAAAGTGCGTCTAGTGGTGTATGGATATCCGGTTTGTGTAGAGCCAATGCGCGTTCAATCACGTTGATTTTACGTGTAACACCCGTGTGATCAAGACCGGTACCTGGTCCTGTTAAATCGGCTGGATGAGTATTGAGTAATGCGCAGGCAAGCGCTGTTGCGCTGGTGGTGTTGCCGATGCCCATTTCGCCACCGATAAATAGTTGCGTGGCTTTTTGTTTGGCCTGATTAATTACCTCACGCCCGATATTTAATGCTTGCGCTACTTGTTGCCTACTCATTGCCGGTTCATGCAGGAAATTGGCGGTACCCTGACCAAGGTGATGCTGTTTTACATCGGCCGGTGTTTCGGCTTTGGCTTCGGATTGAGATTCATCTACCGTACCAAGATTAATGATTTCCAGTGTGGCACCCAGGGATCGGGCTAAAACATTAATGGCCCCGCCGCCCAAGGAAAAATTCCTGATCATCTGACCAGTAACCGATTGTGGAAAAGCGGAGACGCCTTCAGCCGTGACGCCATGATCACCAGCAAAAATTGTAATTTGTGTTCGTTCAACGCTGGGCTGTGTAGTGCTTTGCAATCCTGCTAATTGGATTGCGATTGTTTCCAGACGACCCAACGATCCTGGTGGCTTGGTGAGTTGTGCTTGGCGTGCTTGAGCAAATTGCTGGGTTTGTGTATTAATCGCAGCAATTGGGGTATTGAGCCATTCAAGCGTTGCCATTGGGTTCACAGATGATCTCCTTTGAGGACATGTGGCAAGCCTGCTACCGTTAAGACAACCTGCCCACAGTGCTGTGCAATCTCCTGATGTAATCGTCCCGCCTCATCACAATAGCGCCGACTCAGCTCACCCATTGGTGTGATGCCCATGTTGGTTTCATTACTCACGATGAGCAAACGGTTTTTCAATGAAGGTAATACCGTCAAGAAAGCATCGCGTTCCTGTTCAAGTAATGAGCAATTGTCAGTCAAGAGTAGGTTAGTCAGCCACAGTGTTACGCAATCCAACAAAATACAACGTTCAGCGGGTACGCTAGATAATGCCGCTGCAAGCTGTAACGGTTCTTCGATAATGCGCCAATGTACCGGGCGTTGTTTCCGGTGCATAGCGATGCGTTGTTGCATTTCCTCATCTTGTGCCGTAGCCGTGGCAATGTAAGTTACTGGCAGTTGGCTCTCAATCGCCAAGCGTTCTGCTAAACGACTTTTTCCCGAACGCACACCACCAAGGATCAATGTATGCGTATTTGTCATGACGCTGCCATTTCCAGATTAAGGAGTTTATAAAGTTGAGCGGTATCCATATGTTGCGCTATTGTATCCGCCAAGCGGTTAATGGCTTCTTCATGCAAGGCATGATAATCGAATGGCTTGGCATTATTTAATCCCGCCCAGCCAAGCAATGCTGTGCAAGCCGCCGGTGATTCAAAAAGGCCATGTAAATAAGTGCCGAGGATGCTCCCGTCTGCACTCATCGCACCATCCGACCCGTGTGATAAACAAACGGCTGGCTCGTATGTTGCATGATAAGTCGTGACACCCGCATGAATCTCATAGCCGGTAACCGTTGAATCATTCAATACCAGTGTCCCTTGCACATTACGCAATTGCTTATCCGGTGCGAGTGTAGTTGTCATGTCAAATAACGCCATTGCGTTACAGCTACCTGCTTGACCTTCCAACCCATCGGGATCATGAATCATTTCTCCCAACATTTGGAAGCCGCCACAAATACCAATAAGCTTTCCACCGTAGCGCAAATGTTTCTTAATCGCAGTTTCCCAGCCGTGTTCGCGAATTAACGCTAGATCGGCGCGCACACTTTTTGAACCGGGTAAAATAATTAAATCAGCTGCAGGAATGGCATCACCCAAGCGAATGAATTGTAAGTTAACTTGCGGATGTAGCCGTAATGGATCAAAGTCAGTGTGGTTACTGATACGCGGCAAAACGGGGACAATAATGTTGATACATTGGGTGCTATTTGAGCGGGCAATTTCAGGCGTGTGTGGCACAGCATCTTCTGCTTCAAGATGTAAGCCGTGCAAATAAGGCAAAACACCCAACACCGGCTTGCCGGTATATTCTTCTAACCAATCCAGCCCCGATTGCAGCAATGCCATATCACCTCGAAAACGATTAATCACAAACCCCTTGATACGCGCTTGCTCGCTTTCGCTAAGCAGCGCCAATGTTCCCACCAAATGGGCAAACACGCCACCCCGATCAATGTCGGCAATGAGGATCACCGGACAATTGACCGCCTCGGCAAACCCCATATTGGCAATGTCATTGGCGCGCAAGTTAATCTCAGCCGGAGAACCCGCACCTTCAACAATCACCCGCTCGTAATTTGTCACCAGTCGCGCATGGGACTCCAGCACCGCTTTTAGCGCAACCGTTTTGTAGTCGTGATAATGACCCGCATCCATATTGCCAATCGCATGACCATGAATAATCACTTGCGCGCCAACATCAGTATTCGGTTTCAGTAATACCGGGTTCATATCCGTATGCGGCTTCAAACCACAGGCCAGCGCCTGAACCGCCTGCGCCCGACCCATTTCGCCGCCACCTTCAGTAACCACGCTATTCAACGCCATATTTTGCGGCTTAAACGGCGCAACCCGAACGCCCTGCCGCGACAGCCAGCGGCACAATGCCGTAACAAGCATACTTTTGCCTGCGTCGGAGGTTGCGCCTTGGATCATAAGGGTTTGTGTGTTCATGACTAGGGTCGGATGGATAAGCGAAGCGTCATCCGTTAATTATTTTTCCAAAAGTAGGGTGTCAATAAGCGAAGCGCATTGCACCTTATATCTCATTTAGAGTGGGTGTAATTCGGTGTAATGTCTGTTGGTTATTACTCACCCAACCGTGCTGGGTAGGGAATCGTTGATTAAACAGTCATGTGTGGGCGAAGATCCGGTGACCGAGTACAGCACTTTATTATGTATTTTTAACTTTAAGTGGGAAACGTTCTGGATGTTCTATTATCTCCGTTGTTAAATCTACGTCAATATCAGGCCAATAGAAATGACCAGGAGACGGCTCTTCTACGTTGAGAATTGATTTAATCGCTTGATCTTTAAACCAAGGAAAATCTTCATATGACATAAACAGTTCTTTATTATGAGCTAAGAGCCATATGCCATGCTTAGAGATATTTGTAATTTCAACTGCTAAAGTGTTGTTGCCATGCGCTAATGAGTTCATTGTAATGGGCCTCGATAAGTGACTCGATTTCTTTCAATTGCTTTCTTGAATAATGATGGTTTTTTGCGAGCTCAATTTCAGGTTCTAACCAGAACTTCGCCTCGCCATTACCAGATAACACATGAACGTGCATTCGAGCCTCTTCCCGTGAGAAAAAGAAAAATCTGTATCCGTTTTCTTTAAATACCGTTGGACTCATTTTTCTTCCTGAGCAGAATGCTGCAAATCATTGACATATTGTAGCAAAAAGAGGCTTGTGTTTTGCACAAACGAGCGTTGTGGAAAAGTGTCAGGGCGAATTTGCTTTGTCATGCCCACCCTATCTCGCCGTCTCCTCTTCAATCACTACGCTATTTAACGTCATATTCTGTGGCTTAAGCGGCGCAACCCGAACACCCTGCCGCGATAGCCAGCGGCACAATGCAGTCACCAGCATACTTTTGCTTGCGTCGGAGGTTGTGCCTTGGATCATTAGGGTTTGGGGGTTCATATGGTAAAGAAGGGCGATGTGTAAATGAATAAAGCAGAAAATAACAGATTAAACCATCATCCCCGCGAAGGAGGGGATATATGCAGCTGATTCATTAGCATTTCCGAGAAATCAAGTGCTCTGATTAATTGGTGAATTGGATCCCCGCCTTCGCGGGGATGACGGTCTGTTCATGTTCTTTAGCGACAAACCTTCTCGTATAATGTTTCAGGTGCAATATCAGCGCCATTTGGCCATGATATAGTCCCGCCTTCTATTGTTGCCTTTTTCAAAAAATCTTTGTCTTTCAATGGAGCGAATATAGCACCTCGGCTGATGTGTTCCGATAAATCAATATTTCCAGCCACACCATCATCAAAAACAATATGGAAAGTATAGTCATTTTGATAATCGATACGGGTTACATCGTTCATATTCCACATGGATGCCCCCTTATTTTGACTGTAATGTCTTGGTAATAAAATATGCAAAACCACCAAACATCAAGATGATAATTGTTTGCCCGCCGCCAATAAGCCAGAAAGTTAAAGCGTAATAAGAATTGACGTTGGTCTCATTAATAATCAGGTGGGTGATGAGATGACAAAAGAATATTCCAGCTATATAAGCAAAATGGAATATGATTATTGCTTTCAATACCCATGTTTTCTTAATTAAGATTTGTGGACGTATTTCTGTCTTCTCTATCATATAGAGATAGGCAAGGGCCTGAGCGATCACAAAACCAGTTATTGTATAAGTTGTATCCAGCAGAAGTTTGACTAAATTAATATCAAATTCGGTGGGGATCGTCATTTATTTTTCCAAAATGTAGGGTGTCAATAAGCGAAGCACATTGCGCCATATGTTTGATTTTAATGGGAGTAATTCGGTGCAATGCCCGTTGGTTATTACACCCTACCGCGCTATATACAGTCTGGCTAAATACTGTATATCGATAGTGGTACGTCTTTAGATGAGGTGCGAACTAAGTTTATGACTGTGAATGTATTTTATGTTGTATAGGTGAAAAACTCCCATGAACTTTGCTTTGCGCCTAGCGACTTATAAGTTGCTTGCGCGGCCTCATTTGAAGCTGCTGTTACCCACTGTAACCGAACAGCGCCATTTTCCTTCGCATAATTTTCACAATGTTTTATTAGTTTTTTACCTATACCTTGTTGGCGGTATTCTAAGGATGTAAAAAGATCATTCATTACTCCAACTTTGCTGATAATTGAAGAAGCATAACAAAAATAGACTGTCGCAAACGCTACTAATTTACCGTTGAGTCTGTAACCAAAAAGGCAACCTTTGTTTGACGAATACCCAAATTGAGAAAAAAAAGCTCTATTTTTATCATCATCTATTTTATCTACATTATAAAATTCCTGATATTTCCTTATCAGCGGGAGCACTTCATTCAGGTTCTTAACATTTATTGGCTCAATCATCACGGTATCTCCTTTGAAATATAACGCAATATAGGCGGTATTTGTTATTCATGGCTTCGTATCATCAGTCTCAGTTAAAGCCTTATCTAGCTGCCTCCATTCAACCCCCGCACCCGGCAATCCAAACCGCAAGCTCTGCGGCGTCTTAAAAAGCCGAGTCAAAATGCCATGGCTGGCAAGGTTTTCATGAATCGCTGCAGCATGAGGTGTATTCACCCACTGAAAGAACGCACAGCCACCATCCGGTGTTAGATCATGTTTTGATAGCACTGAGAGTAAACGTTCACTTTGTTTGGCGAGATTGAGGCGTGTTTGCTCCTGCCAAACGGTATCCTGAAGCGCTTGAATGGCAACCCAACGTGAGGCGGTACTAATTGGCCAAGGGCCAAGTACTACATCCAATTGTGCCAATATTGTTTCATTGGCGCAGACAAACCCCACCCGAGCACCGGCCAAGCCAAAGAACTTCCCTAGGGACCGCAAGACAATCAAACCTGGGCGTGCGGTATAGGATGTAATACTTTGTTCAGGTGTGACATCCATAAAGGCCTCATCCACGATTAACCAGCCGCCGCGATTAGCGAGCTGGGTGTGCCAGTCGAGTAACTGTTTGACCGAGAACACAGCGCCGGTTGGGTTGTTGGGGTTAATAATGACCAGCACATCCGTGTCTGGTAAGGCGTCGTTGATTTGTTCGGGTGTGACAGTTTTGACAGCGTGATTGGCATGTTGCCATGCATAGGTATGTTCGGCGTAGCTGGGACTAAGGATGGATACGCGAGAAGAGTCGCGTAATCGCGGGAGTGCTTGAATGGCGGCTTGTGAACCGGCGATGGGCAGCAGCGATGGTGCGCCGTAATAACGGCGAGCGACTTCGATCAATTCATCGTCTTCTTCAGGTAATCGTTGCCACACAGCGGCCGGAATGTCATTTACTGGCCAGCCGTTAGGATTAATGCCGGTCGACAAGTCTATCCAATCTTCCAGCGGACGTTCATAGCGTTTGGCTGCAGCACGTAGGCGACCACCATGATGTAATTTTTCAGGTGGATAGGATGAATTTTGCAAACCATTCTCCTATGCAAATAACCACTAACCAAAGCATCAATGTGCGTCGTATTAGCTTTAATGCACGGTCAATGTCCCTTGCATTGGGTGTGTGACCTTGACCCAAGATTGGGCGTTGTTCGAGTTTGCCGTGATACCAAGCTGCTCCGCCTAATGAAACGTCAAGGCTGCCAGCCCCAGCCGCCATAACTGGCCCGGCATTGGGACTTTTCCAGTGATTACCTTGGGTTTTCCAGCAGTTCAAAGCACATTGCATTTGTCCTGCGATGGCATAGCTTAATGCGGTCAGTCGCGCAGGTAGGTAATTTAATGCATCATCAAGGCGCGCCGCTGCCCAGCCAAAATGGCTATAGCGGTCATTGCGATAGCCCCACATGGCATCCAATGTGTTAACCAGACGATAAGCCACCGCACCCGGCGCACCGGCAATAACAAACCAGAAAATGGTGGCAAAAATGGCATCATTACCATTTTCTAGAACGGATTCAATGGTGGCTTTGGCCACGTCATGATGATCGAGTTGGGCGGTGTCACGACTGACTAGCATGCTGACTTGGTGGCGCGCTGCTGGTAGGTTCTCAGCCAGTAACGCGCTTTGTACCATCTTGGCGTGAATACCCAGGCTACGCCAGCCAATGGCGAGGTATAACAATAAAATATCCAGTGCCCAATGCCAGGGTAGCCATTGCGTGAATACCACGAGTGCGGTCAATGGAATCAATAGCAGTATCACGGCGACGAAACCACGTATTGCAGTGTCAGCATAAAGCCACTGTTCAACTGTTTTGGCCAAATTGCCAAAACCCACCAATGGATGAAAACGACGCGCCTCACCCAGCCAGGCATCAAGTAGCAATGCAGCCATGACCGCCAAGGTGATGCTCATTCTTCGATATTACCCCAAGTGTTGTGAAATAAGAGCGCTTGCAACGGCTGTTCTTTAGCCCAGCCTTCCTGCACCAGCATGGGTGCGGGGTAAAATTCGCTGACATGGCCAAGGCACAAAATTGCCACGGGTTTGCTGCCAGTAGGCATGGCGAGTAACTCGGCGAGTGCTTCAGGATCAAACAATGAAACCCAGCCCATGCCTAACCCTTCGGCACGTGCGGCTAACCATAAGTTTTGAATGGCACAAGCGACGGAAGCCAAGTCCATTTCGGGTAGGGTGCGGCGGCCAAAGATATGTTTTTCGCGACCATCGGCAAGCGCGGCAACCAATAATTCACCGCAGGTGCGGATACCTTCCACTTTTAAGCGCATAAATGCTTCGCCGCGCTCACCCAATGCCTCGGCGGTACGTTCGCGTTCTTTGTCCACCATGGTTGCCATGGCTGCGCGAATTTTTGCATCGGTGATGCGAATGAAGCGCCATGGTTGCATTAAACCTACGCTGGGTGCTTGGTGTGCGGCCGCAAGCACATGTTTAAGTAATGCCGGATCAACAGGATTGGGAAGAAAATGGCGCATATCGCGGCGTTCTGCAATAACGCGATATATCGCAGCGCGTTCTGCTTCGCTATAACGATGGTCATTGCTCATGGCTGGAATAACCCGGCAGCAACAACCGGATTAGATGGCAGATACCAATGGATATATGATGCGGTTAATTTCTCTTTCTGAAACAGTGGCTCAGGCCGTAAGCTTTTTCGTGTGGGCTGTGTCAGGCTTGTTGGTTCAAGCGTGGTTTCCAGTTGTGAATGGTGGAATGTGTGACCACGTAATTCACCTGCCGGAAACGTCGCTGAATGCAGGCCTAAATTAACCAGCCGATTTTGCATGGCGGCTTGTCCGGGAAGAATATTAGTCATAGTCGCTTGTTGCCCGTTGCAATCGGTGAGTGTGGTCAGTAAATAAAGCATACCGCCGCATTCGGCAACAATGGGTTTTTCCGCTGCATGATGGTCGCGAATCGCCTTACGAATGGTATGATTTGCGGCAAGTTTTTTTAGATGACATTCAGGATAGCCGCCGGGTAGATACAAACTATCTGCGTCGGGCAATACCGTGTCATTCAGTGGCGAGAAGAATACCAATTTTGCACCCATGCCCTGTAGCAAATTCAGGTTGGCTTGATAAACAAAAGAAAATGCGTTATCTGACGCAACGGCAATGCGAATATCTTTAAGCGCTTGCGGTAACTCATCCAAGGGTATGTCCGGTGACGTAAAAGCAACAGGAGGCGGCAATTTATTTAACGCTGTTTTAGACAAATGCTCAGCCAGCTTGTCCAGACGCTGGTCGATATCGTCAATTTCATCGGCTTGAACCAAACCCAAATGACGGCTGGGCAACTGGCAGTTTTTGTCACGAAAGAAAGCACCAAACCATGGCATGTCGGGCGATAAACTTTCTTGTAGCATGTCAGCATGAGCGGCGCTGGCGACTTGATTAGCGAGTGCCCCGGCAAAGTGAAGTCTTGACCGATAAGTGGCCAACCCATGTGCAACCGCACCAAAAGTTTGAGCCATCGCAGTTGCATCAATCACGGCTAACACCGGAATACCAAATGTTGCAGCAAGATCCGCACTGGATGGCTCTCCATCGAAGAGCCCCATGACACCTTCGATCAAAATCAGGTCTGCTGTGGTTGCAGCCTGATATAAAAGCTGTTGACAATGCGCTTGGCCGCCCATCCATAAGTCCAATTGGTAGACCGGATTACCCGATGCTTGCTGCAAAATCATTGGGTCAAGAAAATCTGGGCCGGTCTTGAACACATGAACGCATCGCCCTTGATTACGATGTAATCTTGCCAAGGCGGCCGTAATGGTTGTTTTACCCTGCCCCGAAGCCGGTGCAGACACGAACAGTGCAGGGCAGTATTTCACAAATCAATCCCTTTTTGGGCCTTAATACCTGACCGGAAAGCATGTTTAATATCGCGCATTTCGGTCACCGTGTCGGCCGCTTCACACAAGCCATCCGGTGCGGCACGTCCGGTAATCACAACATGTTGCATCGGTGGACGGTTGTTCAGGTCATTTAACACGACAGATAAATCCAGCCAACCGTATTTGAGTAGATAAGTCAGTTCATCAAGGACGATCAGATCTAACATAGGGTCTTGCAGCATGGTCTGCACAATAGCCCAGCCTTGTTGTGCCGTTTCAGTATCACGCGCTAGGTTTTGTGTGTCCCAGGTGAATCCTTCTCCCAGGACATGCCAGACCACATTGCTTTGGTTGCTAAAAAAGGCTTCTTCACCAGTGTCCGAGCGTCCCTTTATAAACTGCGCGACACCGACATGCATCCCATGACCTAAAGCCCGCGCCAGCATGCCGAATGCCGAACTGGATTTTCCTTTGCCGTTGCCGGTGAGAACCAATAACAAACCTTTTTCCTGGTCGGCGCGTGCAATGGCGGCATCAATCACCTCTTTCTTGCGTTGCATGCGCTTTTGATGGCGTTGTGCGCGGTCTGGCGTCGAGTCGGTCATGTGTTTTTACCCAGCGGTTGATTTGCTGCGTGGATCGAATTGTTGAGATAATAGCGCAAACGCAGTATGTACTACGGCGGTAATACCTGTGTAGAAAAGGAATGACTCCATATACATTGGGGAATATTCGACTAAGCGTTGGCCAAGCTCAATAAAGGTGGTTTCTTCAAATCGGCCGGAGAAGAAATAGAAACCGCCGCTGGAGATAAGTTGACAAAGGCTAAAACCAACTAAAATACTGAGTGAAAGCGGTATTAATGTTTGCCATGCAAATTGATGCTGATTGGCATACCAACGACCGGCAAACCAAAGTGCGCTGTAGGCAGGTAACAGAAAAATATAAGCTGGTGTCAGGCAGAAACCACTGCTGCCACCCCAAGTGTAGCCCGCATAATCCAGTATCCAAGTCAGCGCAAAGAAACCCAATAACGGCCAGGCTGAACGTAAATACACGCCAGCCAGAAAGAAAATTGCCCAGGATGCGCCTGGCAGGTTATGCATGGATGCAAAATGATAACCACGCGTCATAATCATTAGCAGTACAAGAACCAGGCCAATGCCAATTTGGTTGCGGGTAGATAGCGTTAACATGATGGATTCCTCTAGTGATTTTTAAGGTTGATAGTGTGTGTAACTTTTGAATAACTTAAAGCCCATATATTTGATTGTAAAGTATTCTATATATCGTAGAATTTTATATTTTTAATAAATACAGGAAATAATTTATTTTCTGATTTGTGACCGCGTAGCGAACTACGTTGCTATTTAGTATATTGAGGTAACTGTTCAGATTGCCCCTAGAATTTCTCAGTTCAAGGCACAAAATGTGAGTTTACACGTGTAAATGATCATTTTGTAACACAGAAATGATGAATTCTAGGGGTGAGCTGAATAGTTACTAGTGTGTAATGCTTAACTTGATGGTTGATAACGTAATGTTACAAAAAAATTCCGTCCGGGTTGATTGAAAAAGGATGCTGTTTCATAGTGCACATTAAACAGGTTTTCAATGCGTCCTTGCAAGCGCCAATTTTTATTAATATTGTATTCAGCGCGTAAATCAAATTTGGTATAGCTGTCCAATTTGCGCGTATTGGCCAAATTATCTTGGCGCTCGCCTTCGGCTAGAAACATTGCGCCTAACCTATATTTGTCAAAAAATGTACGGTTGGCGTCTAGTCGGAAAGATTGTTTGGCGCGTCTGGGTAATAGTTTACCCCTATTTGCACCGGAAGATCGGTTTTCGGGATCGAGAAAGGTCAGGTTGCCATTTAGTTGCCAGCCTTTTATCTGTGTGTTGATAACCGCTTCCAGTCCACGGATACGTGCTTCATCAACATTATCAGGAAAGAACTTTTCCTCAACATCATCAAATGCGGTTGCGATCAAATTATCGATGCGGGTTTCATACACAGTGAGCGACCAATTACCCCAATCCATGTTGCCGCGTGTACCAAATTCAAAACTACGGGATTCTTCCGGGCGCAAATTGGCGTTGCCAAAGTTGGGGAAGTAAAGCTCATTAAATGTAGGGGCTTTATAGGCGCTACCAAAATTGGCGATCAAACGCACTTTGTCGGTAATTGCATAGCCCCATCCCGCGCCCCCCGTGACACGACTGCCAAATTGTTGATTGTCATCGTGACGGATAGATAATTGGATATTATGTTTATCAATGGTTGCCTGATGTTGCGCGAAGGCACCCCAATTTGTGCGCGTGGTAACCGTGTAATCATTGGTGCCGCTAACATGATCATTTTGATAATCTGCACCCAGCGTTAATAGATGATTTTTACCCAGCGTTAAATCATTAAGTAAGGTGATCGTATCGCGTATGGTATTAAATTTGCTCTGAAAAGTTTTACCATTGAAGTTGTCCGAATTTTCCCGGCTGCGTCCGGCAATCAGATTAAAACGCCAGAAATCCATTGGAGAAAAACGCGCCGTGCCGCCAAGTACTTGCTGTGCCAACACAGACTTATTAACAAAGTTGCCATCAAATTTTGTTTTGCCGGCGGAATGCATAAAACTGGCGTCAATCTCAAGACCATTCTGAAAGCGATAACCAGCACGTGCAGAACCGGCAATATTACGGTAACCATCCCGATCAGGCTCATTAGTAAAACAGCCTGCGCCACCCGGAGAAGGTTTGCCGGTACAAGCGTTGAATCCATCCGTGCCTAAACCACTGGCTGACAGATTAAACCAGCCTCGTTTGCCACCACCGGAAAGGCCTGCCGAACCATTCAACGTGCCATAACTGCCGCCACCAAAGCTAAAACTCGGTTTGAAGCCGCCACCATCACCTTTGCGGGTAAAAATATGGATCACGCCGCCAATTGCCTCGGAGCCATATAAACTGGAACGTGGCCCACGCACAATTTCAATACGTTCAATCTGTTCAATCGGGATATTTTGAAATGCCGTGGTGCCGGTTGTAGCTGACCCCACCTTGATGTTATCAATCATCACCAGCACATGATCAGACTCCGTGCCGCGCATAAACACGCCTGTATTTTTTCCAGGTCCGCCATTATTGGCGATACTGATACCCGGTAATCCGCGAAATAAATCCTGGATCGAACGGGCTTGCTGGCGTTCAATATCTTTGCGCGAAATAACGGTCACTGAAGCCAAGGAAGCATCAGCGGTTTGTGCAGTTCGGGTTGCTGTAACGATAACAGGTTCATGATGATTGGCATTCTGGGCAAATCCAGTCGGTGCAGCGCCAAGCCATAGCGCCGCCATTGCCGATAATCGGTGTTTTTGCATAGTCTATACTCCTCCGCGCCACCCGCGCGTAACCGGGTTGAAAGTGCGGTTATGCAGAGGAAATTGGAACAGACAAACAGACCCGCTTTAAAAGCCAATCGAAATGCCGTTTATTGCCCACCGCAATACCGTAATATTTACTTCAGGCCGGTCTCCGGACTCATGGGTGGAGTGGATAGGTTCCGTATTTTAAGCACGGAACGTACAATCCCGGTCTAGCGCCTTCCCATGCTGTTTATAACGCACAGTGGCATGCTGTAGACCTTTAAGGAACGCATTAATCAGTCGCATTTCCTTAACCCATTTACCGTTGCGGGGGCAGTGCTGGCATTGCCTGAGTAAAATCAAGCGCACCAGCTTCCCGTTTAACCTGTCAAGCAAAAGCTTCTCAGGCACCCGAGGTAAGAGAGGCGCAAGTTACAGAAATGGTTAGTGAATGTCAAGTTGGAGTGATGATGATAGAGGCAAATACATTGATGCCAAGTAGAAAAGGCGTCTATCCCATTGGGTTAGATTTTAGAGATGCCTTTTACCGAATTGTTGGTTTGAATCGTTGCATTACGCCTCAAACGCATTCTTAATCCACTCGACGTGTTGACCAGCGGGGCTGGAAAACAAAACCGCGTCAAAACGACAGGCCGGTTCATCATTCAATTCGGACAGATAATGGCGCGCGGTACAAAGTAGTTTTTTTTGTTTGGCGGGGGTGATACTGGCGGCTGCACCGCCAAATGCTTCGTTAGCACGCATACGGACTTCAACAAAAACCAATGTGGCTTGGTCGCGCATGATCAAGTCAATTTCACCAAAGCGGCAACGGTAGTTTTGCGTGACCAGGGTTAGCTTGTGGCTTTGAAGAAAGGAGATCGCAGCCTGCTCGGCATCACGGCCTTTCATTAAAAGCGGAATCTTTTTCTGGGCTCAGTAACATTACCTTGCCTTTATCAAATTTTGCTGCAACCGGTTCACGTACAAATTGGTTCGGTGGGACAAAACGAATATAGCCGGTCACGCCATCCAGCGACACTTCATAGGCGGTATTCGCTTGTAGCATCATGGCCATTACGCGGAAAGCGTCAATTCCTAGCGCATAAAGTCGTTCCATGTCAGTGCTCCGAACTTGGTCTGCACTTCGATAGGCCATTACGCCAGGGTGATCCGGCTGTAATAACCACGGCATATCCATAAAGTGGATGCCATTTAAATCATGATTAAATAGTGAGTCTTCATGGCCGATAAATAACTGAGAGGTTGCATATACGGGCGTTGTCGGGTTCAGGAATGAGCGAATCAAGCGTGATTTAGTGGCATTTAGCGCCAAGAAAACAACATTATTTTCGCCTCTGGTATGCGCACGAAACTGTGTTAGAACTTCCGATTTTTCATCATACTGAATAGATTCTGCAGTATAGCCGTATTCAGCCAACCAACGTTCAGCAAAAGCTTGTTGTAGGCGGTTTGATAACGGACTACCGTCCACGACAACGATCGCATGATGTTTATTTTCGGTCATCGCCAGCTCTGCAATCTGGCTGGCTTCATTTTCCATTTGTAAGCCAAATAAATAAAGGTTCGGTGGAAACCCCATCTCATTATCAGCTGAATTCAAAGATAATGTCGGCACCTCAACAACGCTGCTCGAAGCTAAAGCCGTAGCACCATTTCGAGTTAATGGTCCAACGACTAACACTGCTCCGGCGTCCAATGCTTGATGATAAGTAATCAACACGTCAAGTGGATCATCAGAAGTTGCATAGATTCGGATAGTTAACGGTAAAGCTTGTTCGCGCATGGTTGCAGCGACAAAGCCTTCCTTCACGACCTCTGCGGCTTGTCCGAAGACGGGAGATTGCAATGGTAGTAATAATGCGATGTGAGGTGTGGTGGTGATTGGTGCTGGTCCAGGCATAAAATAATCATCAGGATGAGTAGAAAATGCGGGGCTGCTACCGTATAGTGTGACGATTACGACTAAAGCATATGTGAATAAACGTTGCATAGCGAAGATTTATGCTGGCCAAAAGCGCATTATATGTGGTTGCTACACCAATAGGAAATTTAAACGATATCAGCTTGCGAGCATTGGATATATTACAACAAGCTGATGTTATTGCTGCTGAACATGTTCAAACTTCCAAGCATCTACTGACAGCCCATTCGATTCAAACAAAGTTGATCACTTTGCATCAGCATAATGAAACAGCTGTCGCTGAGAAAATTTTGGCCTTATTAGCATCTGAAAAAACCGTGGCATTGGTTACTGACGCTGGTACACCCGGCATTTCCGATCCAGGCGCAATATTAGTTGGTCAGGTACGAAAACAAGGTTATCAGGTGATTCCAATCCCAGGTGCCAATGCTGCAATCTGTGCAATGTCAGCTTCGGGAATCACCAACCCTCACTTTCTATTTTTTGGTTTTTTGCCCACCAAATCCGGCTTAAGACAACGTGAATTGGAATTATTAAAAGTACAAAGCTGCGCATTGATTTTTTACGAAGCACCACACCGTATCCTGGAATGTGTCACTGATATGATTGCCATTTTTGGTGAACAACGCCAAATCACAATCGCCAGAGAACTGACCAAATTGTTTGAAACCATCCATACCTGCACATTAGGCGAAGCACTCGTTTGGCTTAAAGCAGACACCAATCAACAAAAAGGTGAGTTCGTTCTATTATTGTCCGGTGCAAAGATCCCGGAAAAATCAGAAGTTAGTGAGCAAGCTCGACATACGCTTGAACGTTTGTTGGACGAGTTACCGCTTAAGCAGGCCGTTAAGTTGGCGGTAGACATCACCGGAAATAATAAAAACACACTTTATAAATTGGCACTTAGTATGAAGGAAACCCGTTCTGATAAATAATGATTCTTGCCAAGAAAGGTCCAACCGATAAAGATGCTGGCATCAACAGACTTCATTACATTTGATTCTTTTAGAGTGACCTGAGCCTGAGTTGTCTATCATCAATTGCAATTATCTGGCGATAGTGTGAGAATCGACCTGTAAGTTGATCTTTTAGATTTTTAATGTTTGATAATACACTTCAGTTTTATGACAGAGGTGGAAGTACATGATGCGTTATGAAAAAACTACTATTAATTTTGGCACTGATACTCATAAGTACAAATACATTGGCTGAGTGGACTAAGATCGGCGAAAATGACGATGAAGATGGTTACACCGTTTATGCCAAGTTGTCGTCTGTTCGCAAAGCCGACGACAGAGTGAAAATGTGGAGTCTGTTTGACTATAAAGTGGAGCAGAAGGCTTCCGGAGTAAATTTTTTATCGAAATCGATTCGACGTGATTACGATTGTAAAGGAAGACACATACGGGTTCTGGCTTTTAAATTATTTAGCTGGAATATGGAACAAGGACGGCTCGTTCGTTCATATAGCCAACCCCAGAACTGGAAACTTGTGCAACCTGAGAGTATGGATGAAACTGAATGGAAGGTTGCTTGTGAACAATAGAAACTGACAGGACTAAGGCCTCTTATCTTCAAACGATATGAACCCCTGAATCACTTTGACTAGCATAACCATCACCCGCCCTGATGATTGGCATCTGCATTTGCGTGACAATGCGCAAATGCACGATGTTGTGCAATGTTCAGCACGCCAGTTTGCCCGCGCCATTGTAATGCCCAACTTAAATCCGCCAGTTGTGACTACGAATATGGCAAAGGCCTATCGGGCACGTATTCTGGCCGCATTACCGGGTTCGATGCAATCATCGTTTGGACCTTTGATGACGCTCTATTTGACGGATGACACACCGCCTGCAGAAGTTATTTGTGCAAAAGAAAGCGGCGTCGTGCATGCTGTGAAGTTGTATCCTGCGGGCGCAACGACTAATTCTGCTGCTGGCGTAACGGATATTAGAAAATGCTATAACACCCTTGAGGCCATGCAGCAAATTGATATGCCTTTTTTGGTTCACGGCGAAGTGACAGACCCTGATATCGATGTGTTCGACCGGGAACATGTTTTCATTGAGCGCGTTCTTTTTCCACTCACACAACGATTCCCAAAGTTACGCATCGTGTTTGAGCATGTGACCACGCAGGATGCCGTGACCTTTGTTCAGGAATCATCTCAACAGATTGCAGCCAGCATTACCGCGCATCATTTATTGCTAAACCGTAACGCGCTCTTCCAAGGTGGCATTCGCCCGCACCATTATTGCCTGCCGATCATAAAACGTGAAAAGCACCGTGCTGCATTGACCGCTGCCGCAACCAGTGGCAACCCAAAATTCTTTCTAGGGACTGATAGCGCACCACATTTACAGTCAAATAAGGAAAATGCTTGCGGTTGCGCGGGAATTTTTACTGCACATGCTGCGATTGAATTGTATGCTGAAGCCTTTGATCAAGTTGGTGCATTGGATAAACTGGAAGCCTTTGCCAGTTTTCATGGTGCAGATTTTTATCAATTGCCGCGCAATCACGAAAAAATCACGCTACATAAACAATCCTGGAAAGTGCCGGATCAGTTTTCCTTTGCAGGAGAGGCGCTGATTCCATTCCGCGCAGGAGAAAGCTTAGCGTGGAAAATGGCGTAGCATATGAACCAAACTTTTCTTTTGAGACGCTGTTTCACCAGTGTTTCAAAGCACGATTCCAAATATAGAGAAGCCGTGCAAACCCGTTATAAGCCAGACGTGAAAGCGGCCTAATCAGCGGCAATTGAAAAAATTTTGCCAGCCATTGTTGACCAGGGGTTTGTTGCCAAAGACAAACAAACGCGTCAATACCGATTTTCAGTTTGCCGCTGCCGTCCTTAACATGTAAACGCTCCCGTACTTCTTCTAGCGAATGACCTACTTCTGATGCTGCATCTGGGTTGTTATGCACATCGACCCATTCAGCATCCTTATTACCGCAAGCTTCCATCCGTCGGCGTTGATCTTTAATACCTGCATTACAAACTGGGCAGGCACTGTTGTAAAAAACTTTACTGGGCATACAGACCTTTATATATAGTGAGATATTTCTTGTCTAATTTTATTTTGTAAACTATAATTTCCAAAAAAATTATAAAGATACGGCGGTTAGTTGATTTTATTTATAGAATAATGATATTCTATGAAAACGTAGCATTGGTCACTTTGATTGCAGTAGATAACATGACGGTTATATTATGAATATTACAATGGCTTTCACCTTATCAGTAATAATGAGTATCCTATTCGCCGCGTTTAACGGCCCGATGTACGGTGTTTTGACATTTATTATCACACTGCCTATTTTCCTGTTTACAACCCGGGTTCTCGAAACTGAAAGTAATCAGGTTAATAATCAGCAAGTTAGTGAATCAGTTCAAACTGAACCTCATTCAGACCAAGGTCCTTTCGCTTGGCCGGAATTGACTAAGTTTCGATTTAGAATTGACGGAGAGCCTCAATACCAACCGGTTATGCAGCGACTGGCCTCACGCGCTAAAAAGACGTCAAAGAAAAATCCAGATACATCATTCCTTACCGCTTACATCATACCTGATGAAGAGAATAAGCTTGTACAAGTCAAAATCGACAATCAAACGGTCGGATATTTCAATATCAGCGATACGCGTAGTTATCGGCGTCGATTAAGTGCAAAGAAAATAAGCGGTCAAACCACAACCTGTCTCGCAACAATAGCAGACAGTTATAGTGAGAAGGCGCACAGTAAGCAATATAATGTATTGCTAGACTTAAAACCTTTTGCATAGTATTCGTGTAAATATCAAGTAGACGGAGTGCTAGAAATTAGGGGTTCTGGAGGCTGTCTGAGAATAGTAATCGTAGTGAAGGGAAGCCATTTTGAGACAGATTTTTTGGTCATTTGAGGCGAATAGCTATTCTATTTAACGAAAATGACCGGAAAATATGACCATAATGGTTTTCCTGCAGTAGATTATTCTATTCTCGTACAGTCTCCTGCAGGTTAGCTACGGATTTTGTTTGACTTGAAGGCCTAGCGCTCTAATTTTTGAACTAAAAGATTCCATCCATTCTTCAGAAACTTGGCTTAAAGTATTGGCTTCCGGTTGCATTGAAGGACGTGCTAAACCATATAATAAAACACCGCGTAGTGGAATATTGTTTTGTTTCAGATTATGAATAAATTCCAGATAGGCGGTTGTTTCTTGTTCTGAAGGTGTGGTTCCATTGACTTTAAAAATACAGGTTTGCAGCCAAGTTGGGCAATAGGATGCTGCTAATGCGATATGTTTATGAATTTGTTTCAGGTTGATTTGGCTGCTATTTACTCGTAATCTTTCTTCGCTTAATGCACGATCAAACTTGAACCATATCTCACCATTCAATGCGGCCATCCGTTCTAATCCTGCTTGTACGGATGGTCGATTGATAAGGCTGCCATTTGTAATCAGCACCAGTTTTAAGTTTTCAGGTAGGACAAAATCATTTTTGACTTGTCCAATGAGTGTGATAACTTGTTCAAATTCCTTAGCGCTAGTGGGTTCGCCATTGCCAGATAAAGCGATATCATGGATTATCCGTGCTTCGGGTGGGACTTTTTCTTGCATAAAGTTGCCATTCACTAGTTCATGCAGAAAATCACGCAATTCAGTTTCCAGTTTAATAAGATCAATCTTTGGCGCCGAGCCGCGTTTCAGATCAGGTACCTGACAGTAAATGCAACGCCAGTTGCAAGCGTTGTTGGGGTTGAGATTGATGCCGACCGAGACGCCACCTGCACGGCGTGATACTACGGGGTAAACATAGGTTAATCCCACTTTGTCGCGACTATGGTCTGATGTATTCAATAGGTTGGAGGTTGATGGCAATGTTACAATCCTGCAAAAATTTATCGCAATGTTAAAATTATAAGTATGTTAATCACACGTAAATTGGAATTCGATGCTGGTCACCGTATCTCAACGCATAATAGTCAGTGTCGCCATTTGCATGGTCATCGCTATGTGATTGAAATTACGTTGTCTGGCGCTATTATCTCCGACGAAGGCGTCTCGGTGCAAGGGATGGTGATGGATTTCTCTGAAGTTAAGCAAATTGCTAAAAGTGTTTTGGTGGATCAATGGGATCATGCTTTTCTAGTTTATTCAGGTGATACGCGTGTGTTGCAATTTTTACAATCGCTAGAAGACCATAAAACAGTCGTTTTGGATGTTCAGCCAACGGCAGAAAATTTGGCCTTGATTGCTTTTGGTATTTTAGATGAAGCGTATCAGGATAGCTACGGAAATCACCTTCAGTTAGAACAAGTGCGTTTATTTGAAACACCGAATTGCTGGGCGGATGCGATTCGCGGCAAACTTTAATTGTAACTGTTCAGCTTATCCCTAGAATTCAACATTTCTGTGTTACAAAATGATCATTTACACGTGTAAACTCACATTTTGTGCCTTGAACTGATGAATTCTAGGGGCAATCAGAACAGTTACCGCAATACACTGACTAGTACTCCGTATACTTGATATTGACAGATACAGTTAGCTTTTCAGCGTTACTGGCAAGGCAGGTCTCGCAGGCAATGGTCATTCCCTTGTCAAATGCTGCAACGCGGTGACGGGACATCTTGTGATCGCTGTATCCGTCAATATCAAGTATACGGAGTACTAGTTACCTTTAATTATTCTATTTTTTTCTATTATGTTTATTGACTCTCATTGTCATTTGGATTTCCCTGATCTCGCCAGTAACCTGGATGAGCTTTTAGACAAGATGCAACAAAATAAAGTGACACACGCGTTATGTGTCAGTGTGAATTTGCAAGATTTTCCACGGGTATTGGCATTGGCCGAGAAGCATGACAATTTATTTGCGTCTGTCGGCGTACATCCAGACTATGAAAATCAGCAAGAACCTGATGCTGCACAATTAGCGGATCTGGCACAACACCCAAAAATTATTGCGATTGGTGAAACGGGCTTAGATTATTTTCGTTTACAAGGTGACTTAGAATGGCAACGTGAACGGTTTCGTCAGCACATCCGTGCTGCACGCATGTCCAATAAACCGCTGATTATTCATACTCGCTCAGCTGCTGAAGATACGCTACGGATTATGCGAGAAGAAGGTGCTGATCAAATCGGTGGTGTAATGCATTGTTTCACGGAAAGTTGGGAGGTTGCTCAAAAAGCAATTGAAATGAATTTTTATATCTCATTTTCCGGTATTGTAACTTTTAAAAATGCAGTCGCATTGAAAGAAGTGGCTAAAAATGTTCCGTTAGACAGAATGTTAATTGAAACCGATTCACCCTATCTTGCGCCGGTGCCTTTTCGCGGTAAATTAAACCAGCCAGCGTTTGTACGTCATGTGGCCGAAGAGATTGCTCGTTTACGTGCGGTAGATTTGGAAGATATTGCAATTGTAACAACCAACAACTTTTTTAATTTGTTTAAGGTTGCTAGTACTCCGTCTACTTGATATTGACGAATAAAGTTAGCTTTTCAGCGTTACTGGCAAGGCAGGTTTCGTAGGTAATGGTCATTCCCTTGTCAAGGGACCTAACACCGTCAGTGGCGCTGAAAAGCTAACCCGCAGGGCGATCACAAGATGTTCCGTCACCGCGTTGCAGCACTTGCCAAGGGAATAACCATTGTCTGCGTGCTGCGCCTTGTGACGAAACATCTTGTAAGCGCTTTATCCGCCAATATCAAGTAGACGGAGTACTAGTACTCCTTCAACTTGATATTTTAGGGTACAGTTAGCTTTTTAGGGTTACTGGCAAGGCAAGTCCTGCTGGCAATGGTCATTCCCTTGTCAAGGGACCTAACACCGCGAGTGATCCTAAAAAGCTAACCCGAAGGGCGCTCACAAGATGTTCCGTCACTGTGTTGCAGCACTTACCAAGGGAATAACCCTTGCTTGCATGCTTGCGCCTTGTGACGAAACATCTTGTGAGCGCTGTACCCTAAAATATCAAGTTGAAGAAGTGCTAGAGATGAAAAACTTACTAATTAAAATACGTTTATTGTCAATTGTTGTTTTGCTGGCGTGGCTTTGCTCGCCGGTAAAAGTGTTTGCGGATCTTCAAAAGGATTTTTTGTGGGCGGTTGAGAGTAATAATTTAACGAATGTGGCCAAGTTGCTGGACAAAGGGGCTAATCCGAATATTCCAAACCGCTATAGTTATACGCCGTTAATGATTGCCGCGCAGGAAGAAAATGAGAAACTAGCAGAATTATTGTTGCAAGCAGATATTAAACTGGATATACGCAATAAATACGGTGAAACAGCCATCATGCTGGCGAGCTATCATGGATTGACTGAAATGGTCAGGCAACTCTACATTAAAGGTGCGCAAATTAATCATGATGGTTGGAGTCCAATACTGTATGCGGCTACAAATGGTCATCATCGCGTGATACAGTTGTTGTTAAATGGTGGTGCGGAAGTGAATGCGCCTTCTGACAATGGAACAACGCCTATTATGATGGCTGCCAGAGGGAACCATTTTGATGCGGTAACATTGTTACTTGATAATGGCGCAGACCCAAAAATCAAAAATGAGAATGGTGAAAATGCTTTGCATTGGGCACAGAAACATAAACACAAAAAGTTGGCCGAGTTACTAACGCGTTATGCTACGGCAGAATAATCATGAAAACACTTCAAGGAAAAGTCGCCATTGTTACCGGCGCATCAAGAGGAATCGGCGCTGAAATCGCGCTGACATTGGCGAATGCGGGCGCTAAAGTAATCATTAACTATGTAAAAAACAAACTTGCTGCGGATAAAGTTTGTACGGATATAGCAGATGCTGGTGGAGAAAGCTTTGCCGTACAGGCGGACGTTAGCGATCCGCGCGCTGTACGTCGGTTGTTTGATGAAGCGACGCAGCATTTTGGTCGCGTCGATATATTGGTCAATAATGCCGGTATCCTCATTTTCAAGAAAATTGCCGATATGCAGGATGACGAGTTTAATCAGATTGTCGATGTCAATCTGAAGAGTGTTTTTTATACTTTGCGTGAAGCTGCTACTCGGCTTGCAGACAATGGGCGTGTGATCAATATATCTAGTACTGTGACACGTTTAATGCTGCCGAAATATGGCCCATATGCTGCGACTAAAGGTGCGGTGGAGCAACTGACGAGAATTTTTGCGCGTGAAATGGGTGATAAAGGTATTACAGTCAATACTGTTTCACCAGGCCCGGTTTATACCGAGTTGTTTCGCGCTGGCAAGACAGAAGAAGATATTCAGCGTATGGCTGCAATGTCCTCGCTGGGACGGATAGGAGAAATTGATGATATTGCTCAAATTGTTTTATTTCTTGCCAGTGATGAAGCACGCTGGGTGACTGGGCAAGATATTGGCGCAAACGGTGGTATGATTTGAGATTGAGACTGGTTCCTGGTTGGTTGTATTCTTTCTTGCCCCTTGGTGATGCATAAAAAAAACCACTACATTGTTAATGTAGTGGTCTATTAAAGGAGGGAGGATGTCGTTATTGTTTAGCAAGCAATTTAATATGACTCAATAATATCGGGTTATCCTGGTTTTAGATGTGGTTTTTATCACACATCCCTACAATCAGACGAAGTACTAGCTGGAATTTTTATTTATTGATTATATTCTCAATCGGAGATTTGTATGCGTATCGGCGTACCAAAAGAAATTAAAACATTTGAATCCCGTGTCGGATTGATACCCTCCTCTGTACGTGAACTAGTCGTTCATGGTCACGAAGTTACAGTACAGGAAAACGCGGGGTTTGCAATTGGCCTGGATGATGAGAAATATCGTGCTGCTGGTGCTAAAGTCGTCGCATCAGCAAATGAAGTTTTTGCTGATGCCGAGATGATCGTCAAGGTCAAAGAACCGCAACCATCTGAGCTACCGTTGCTGCGTACCGAGCAAATCTTGTTTACTTATCTGCACTTAGCGCCAAATCTAACGCTTGCGCAAGCACTACTGGATTCTGGTTGTATTGCTGTTGCCTACGAAACTGTCACAGACCAATACGGTGGTCTACCATTGCTTGCGCCAATGAGTGAAGTTGCTGGGCGTATGTCTGTCCAAGCGGGTGCTCATGCGTTGGAAATGGAGCAAGGTGGCCGTGGGATGCTGTTGGGTGGCGTATCCGGTGTGCCTTCTGCACGGGTAGTGATACTCGGTGGTGGTGTGGTGGGCACCAATGCAGCACGTGTGGCAATGGGAATGGAGGCGCATATCACCGTGCTGGACAAATCAATCCATCGTTTGCAACAGTTGGATAATCAATACGGCTCTCGTCTAAATACCGTTTTTTCAACTGTTGATGCAGTCGAAGAACATGTGTTAACGGCCGACCTTGTGATCGGCGCAGTGCTCGTTCCAGGAGCAGCAACTCCTAAATTGGCTAGCCGCGAATTAGTGAGCCAAATGAATCGTGGTTCCGTGTTGATTGATGTCGCCGTTGATCAAGGTGGCTGTTTTGAAACGTCAAGGCCTACTACGCTGGCTGATCCAATTTATACTGTTGACGGTGTTGTGCATTATTGTGTTGCCAATATGCCGGGTGCGGTTGCGAGGACTTCTACTTTTGCGCTGAATAATGCAACATTGCCGTTTGTGTTAGCGTTGGCGAACAATGGGTATAAAAAAGCATTGCGCGATGATGTTCATCTGCGTCATGGTTTGAACGTCTGTCGGGGAAAATTGACCTATGAAGCGGTTGCACGTGATTTGAACCAGGATTATATCGCGGCTGAAGATATGCTTTAGCGGCCTGGTTTGCAGGCGCTGGAATATCGGCAAAGCAGGGAGTATCTCTGATCATAGCGTGGTTCACCTTAAACCTAGAAAAATCAGTTGACCGCTAAAACCGCATATAAGTGACTGAATTACAAATATGAAAACTACGCGTTTTGCACACCATGAAGGTGATTGTAATAACGCTACACAGTTTTGCATTGAATCTAAGGCCACAATACTGTGTTGCCGCTCTTGCCAAGGGCTACGGCCATTGTCTGCGAACGGCGCCTTGTCTTGTGACCTTATATTCAATACAAATTCTGTGTTCAACTGATTTTTCTAGGTTACAGGTGCGTAACATTTGATAAAATATTTGGTAACTATTCAGCTTACCCCTAGAATTCACCATTTCAGCGTTACAAAATGATCATTTACACGTGTAAACTCACATTTTGTGCCTTGAACTGATGAATTCTAGGGGAAATCAGAACAGTTACCGCAATGTACTGAATTGTTACAATATTTGTTTTATTTCATAAGACTAGTCAATGCTGAAGCGATCAACTAAGGATTTTAGGTTTAATGACGTGCATTGAGGAGAAATGGTGGTGCGGCAACAAAAGCTCTGGATTTTAAGTGCTTCTTCAATTGTGGTTTTCTTGCTGGCAGTACTTCTTCCGCCAATTGCGCAGCCCAGTCATTATCATGATTTTGCCGATCAAAAATTACTGTTTGGCATCCCCAGCTTCTTTAATGTGGTTTCCAATCTGACAATTTCATTGAGTGGGATTGCGGGTTTGTGGGTTGTTTGGCGTGCCAGTCAATCTATAGAGCAACGTAGTTTTATTCATAAAACAGAGTGCTGGCCTTATCTGATTTTTTTCCTGATGGTGGTGGCGACCGGTGTTGGTTCTGCTTATTATCACTGGTCGCCGGATAATGAGACCTTGTTGTGGGATCGTCTGCCCATTGCGATGGGTGTTACGGCATTACTTGCTGCGGTTTTGGTGGAGCGAGTTAGTTTGAGGGTGGGTCTTTGGTCATTGCCTTTACTGGTGGTATTGGGAGCGGTCAGTGTGATGTATTGGTATTGGACTGAACAGCAAGGGGCCGGGAATCTAAATTATTATATTGTGGTGCAATTCTACTCGTTGCTACTAATCCTTGTTTTGGGTTGGATTTTTCCGTCAAAATATACGCGTGGCGGTGATCTCAATAAAGTGATTGGCTTATATGCGTTGGCTAAAGTGGCGGAAACCTTTGATCAAGGTATTTACAGTTTGGGTCACATGATTAGCGGTCATACCATCAAGCATTTGATGGCGGCATTAGCGATTTATTTGATCGTGCGCATGCTGCAAAAGAGGGTTTTTATAAATCAGTAAGATAACTTTTATGGCGGTCATAAAAAAAGCTCGCATGATTTAATCATGCGAGCTTTTTTCATTCAATGTGCGGTTGCTTTATTTGGATCTGGCGTGTTGGCTATAACCGCTGTTATTGTTATTTCTGTTTCTAAAGGACGCATTGGGCCTGTTTTCGTGGCCGTGCGAGCGATTTCTTGAATCGCTGCGATTACCATTAATTTCGCTGTCAGTGTTGAAGCTGTGCCGGTTGCCGTTGGGCGTTGAGGTGGCAGCAGTAGTGCGTCTTCGTTTGTGCGCAACATTGGTACTTGGCGCACCTCTAAAGCCGCCGCCATTTCTTGCGCGTGGTGGCTTAGGCTTAAAGCGTGGTTCCAGGCCGGGAATGACATGCGAAGCAATACGCTGACCGGTGTAACGTTCGATCTTTTTAAGGTGAGCGCCATCTTGATTAGATGCAAAGGAGATTGCGGTTCCGGATGCGCCTGCGCGACCTGTTCGTCCGATACGGTGAACGTAATCTTCAGCAAATTTTGGTAGATCGAAATTGATGACATGGGTGATGTCGGCAACATCAATGCCTCTAGCTGCGACATCGGTGGCCACTAAAACACGTAAACCACCGCGACGTAGTTTTGTTAGTGTTCGATTGCGCTCACGTTGATTCATGTCGCCATGCAATGCGGCAGCGGCAAGGCCGTGTGCATAAAGTTTGTCGGCCAATGTGTTGGCGTCACGCTTGGTGGCTGTAAAAACAATTGCCTGCTTTAAAGTTTCGTCTTGCAACAGATGATCTAGTAATTTATTTTTGTGTGACAGGTCGTCTGCATAATGCAAGCGTTGCTCAATATTATCTAATCTGGCTTTTTGTGAAGCAACCTGGATTTTTTTGGGAGACGTTAGTAAACGTGAGGCAACTCTGTCAATCGCGCCATCTAATGTGGCGGAGAATAATAGTGTTTGTCGCGTGGCCGGTGTGGCGGATGCGATGGTCTCAACATCATCAATAAAGCCCATATCCAGCATACGGTCGGCTTCGTCTAGAACAAGCATTTCCAAGCGGGAAAAATCGATGCGGCCACGTTGGATATGATCAATTAAACGTCCCGGTGTGGCGACTAAGATATCGACAGGTTGAGATAATAATTTATTTTGCAGTGGGTAGGGCATGCCACCAAGAATGCTAATGACTTTGGTGCGTGGTAGGTGTTTACCGTATTTTTTTGCTGCCTCGGAGACTTGAAGTGCCAGTTCGCGAGTTGGTGTTAGCACTAATACTCGTGGCCCGCGACCTCGAACTGTTGAGGGTGTGGCCAGATGATGCAATGCTGGCAACATAAATGCCGCTGTTTTACCTGTGCCGGTTTGTGCTGATGCCATTACGTCAGACCTGGACAATAATTCTGGGATGGCTTGTTGTTGTATCGGGGTTGGTGTTTTGTAGCCTGCTTCTTCTAATGCTTTGATAATTTGAGGGTGTAACTTTAGATCTTCAAATGACACGTTGTTTTCCTAAAAAATGAAAAAGGGGAATGCGCACAAACTGGTAAATGTACTGTTGCTGGCGCATATGAAGCATCGCCGCTAACCAGATTTGCTATGCAATTTCCAGAAAAACATACAAAATTGAAGGAGGTCAGGAACGATAATGCTAGAAATGGCAGGATTGCCCGTCTCTAGTTGACCGATGATTATAACCTGGTTTCTAGTATTCTGCTAATTATTTCTTGCTTGTGTGAAAAAACAAGTGCCGACTTGCGTATCCGTCAGGGTCTAAGAAACAACAGCGTGCTATAAACATTATAGCGTGACTCACCTAGAAGGCGCATTTTGTAACGGTATACAAATTACAGATATTCATCAGGTTGTCTATTGTTTAAAGCGATCAACTGCGTTTTTTAGGTTTATTTTAACAAGTATTCGATATTTACACCTGGTGTTAAAACTCTGGGGATGTCCTCGGCTGTGTTATTGAAAGAAGGGATGATGGTTTCAGAAAAAGGGGTAATAGAAGTGGTCGTTCCACTAGTACGAATTAATCCTCTATTATGTATGAGTCTCTTAAGCTTAAAAGTTGATAATTGTGCATCGTAATCAAATATCAACGTATTTGAGTAAGGTTGGATTTGACTAGTGGTGAAATTGGAAAATGTAAGGCGGCTTGCACTGAGGTCTGTATGAATTGAATTCACCGTAATGATCAGTTCATTGCCGTTGAAATATGCCGTGGCATCAAGCGTATCAAGCCGTATGGGAATACCATCGCGTTCCGGGATTCCGACGTAACCAATTGCTGTTTCACTATCAATGCATGTTCTTGCATCATTATCAATGAGCCTTGGCAGTCCACCAGTCAAATGCACAATGAACACGCCATCCCCCTTGTCTTCCACCACTTCAAATTGACTCTTTGCTGGGGTTTGTGTTGGTGTGGGGTCGTTAGGGTTGATTTTGTTTTGGCACTCAAAACCACTATAAACAATAGAAACAGCTGATGCTACCGTAGATAATAATATGCAAAATAAGGCCACTGAAATTTTTTGTATCAGACTCATGATGTTGCCTCATAATCAATAGTGATTGAACTTATTATTTTAGGTCGTTAACCCTAGTATTGTACAGTTATGCTAGTTTTCAAATAAGACTCAGGCGATTCTTCGGGGAGGGTGTAGCGCCCATCCCCTGTCTTTTTTGGTTTACGTTGTAACAAGAATGACATTTTTGCTGGAAATTACGTAAAGCATGGTCTCGTCTTACTGCCGCGTGGAAGGATGATTTCTTGAAGAAGGTTTTATCTGAAGTTACAGAAACGCCAATAGGTGGTTTTTGATATATTATTTCCTATGAGTTGTTAGTTTGAAATAACAATAAATACTTACACCTAATGCAATGAAGGTTAAAAGAATTGGAAAAGGTGTCTGTATCTCTTTATACCAGTGCCACCATTCCAGGCCTACAAATACAAGAAATACGAGCGGCATAATAATTAAAGGCAATATATCGATATCTATAATTCTTTTGACTCTTTCAAAAACAGATAGCTCTATTTTCCTCAAAAAATCATTGGCTTGAGAAGAGTAATTATCAGGTTTAACTCTGGTAATTTTTATGCGTAATTTTGTAGTTTGATTATCCATACAGGTATAGTTTTTAGACAAGCGATTAATTAATAGGCTAATTATTTATGGCTATATCACGCTTAATTGTTGGGTCGTTTCATATAGTTTTGAATTATTTTTTAGAAACAATTGACTAGTAAAAACAACCTGAATGTAACTTTTCATTAAAATACAGTGGGTTGAATTGTTGTCAACAACAGCCGGTGATAAGGCCTTATTTCTAACTATTCTTATCGACAAAAATCGCTAATAATTTACCTTTCAAATAAGTATGAAAAGGTGTCCGTCATTGTATTTTGCGTAACGAGCGAATTATTCGATAGATAGCACTATAATGAACATGAAAATAAGCTGAAATCTCAAATATTGTGGAAGAAAAGGTGAAGTTCATTCTTATTCAAATAATACACATAATGCAATGACTGACACTTTTCTTGGGTGTCTTTTTCCTGCAATAACCATGGCTCGAAAGGCGGACTCTATTATTGGCAGACAGATATATGGATAACAAACCTTATGGCGTTGATGCCAAAGATTTGAGCAGATTTAAGATTTATATATGGACTGCTTTCCTGGTCTGGACTGTCATCGTCGGTCTATCATTGGGCTGGAATGTTTTCAATACAAATCAGCAGACGTTGCAATTAGTGGAAAAGGAAGCGCGCTCCAATTTTGACAAGGATCAGGCTTTTCGATTCTGGGCCAGTGCTCATGGCGGTGTTTATGTACCCGTTAATGAACGCACCCCGGCGAACCCCTATCTGTCTCACATTGAGGAGCGTGATATTGTGACCCCATCGGGGCGGCAGCTGACCCTGATGAATCCTGCTTATATGTTGCGCCAGATGATGGAGGAATATGGTGAGCTATACGGTGTTAAAGGGCGGATCATCAGTGAAAAACCTTTAAATCTGAAGAAAGTAGTTTTGGGGACATATTACTTATCTCTTGATAATTGAGTATTATGCCCCCAGAATTCTTAATGGACGAGATCGAAAAAGGGGGGTATATGTTTTTAGTATTAATGGCACAGATTCGACCCCTTTCAAGTCTAACTTTAAAGATTAATTTATTACCCTCGCCCATAGGGCGCGGTTATCTAAGTTCTAATATATCCACTACTCTCGGAAAGTAATGCTTGTCAGATACAGCGCTACCTAATGAAAGCTCTCAAATGGCTGAATTTTTTGCGATATTGGGACGGTGTAAGCCCTACTTTTTTTTTAAAATTACGACTAAAAAAACTAGCGTCCTGATAACCAACAAGTTCTGCCACTGACTCCACCGACTCCGACCCTGTTTCCAGTAGATGCTTTGCTTCTTCTATTCGCAGGTTTAAAACATACTCGATGGGTGTCATGCCAGTGGCACTTTTAAAGCGGCGTACAAATGATCTTTCAGGAATTCCACAGTTTTGCATAACCGCATTAACAGGCGAGGAGGTGTCATAATTCTTGGCGAGCCATACTTGACAGTCTGCAATGACAGCATCGTCATATTGGCGATTGTTGCAAAGAAATGCGTATGGTCTTTGCCCGGAGTCATGCCACTCAATTAAATGAAGTTTAGAGACTTTTATAGCTTCTTCTGTGCCCACAAACCTGGCGATAAAATAAAGGCCTAAATCCATCCAGCTGGCTCCACCACCAGCCAAAATGAGTCGCTGTTGATCTCCCGTAGTTATAAACGTGCGATTTGATTTGACCTTTATTTCTGGATAGCGGCTCGCCATGGCATCGCAAAATCCCCAATGTGTGGTTGCCTCCAAGCCATCTAGTAATCCCGTTTCTGCCAAAAGCAATGCACCTGTGCAGGCGGTTCCAATCACACCGCCCTTATTCCAGTATTTCTTAAGCCAGGCTGATTCTGCCGCATACTGTTGATTAATTCCTTTATAAGGGTCAACGAAGAGCTCAAGTACGCAGATGGCATCAGGCTGGTAGTCGTCGCTTAACTGGCGGTGTGGTCGCAATATTCCATGGTTAACGGTCGAGATTTCATTCGTTGAAGTGGCTACAATCGTTGGTTTTATCAAGGGGGTTCCTAACACCCCTGATGTCACAAAGGGCCAGTCCCGGCCAGCAGACGATAGTAAGTCATTCATGCCGTACACGGTTGATGGTGTGGTATCTGGTGAGGCAAGAATCGCAATTTCAATTGGGCCGGACTCTTTATCTCTCTGCATGGTGAGCACTCCTATTCCTGATCAACTGTATCTTGCTTAAATCTAGTCGATCTGTTTCATGAAGATGCCGCGGAAATAGCAGCAGACTTTTCAAAATGGCAGATTAGACCATTTTTTGTTTTTTAACACTTATATAAGGAGCTAGTCAAGGCGATATGATGGTGTCATTAATTCTTGTACGGAGTAGTTCATGACATCACAAACATTTAATCCTTTATGCAAATTGACGGGGACTGCAGATGATTTCACCGAAACATTAGTCTCTATGTACAACCATGGCGCGGTCGTATCAATGATCTCAATTGGCCATCAGCTGGGTATTTTCGACCAAATGGCAACGATGGAACCGGCCAGTATCAATGAAATTGCCTGTTCTGCCGGGCTGAATGGACGCTATGTCAGGGAGTGGCTCGCCGTATTAACAACTGGCAACGTGATTGAATACGACCCGGCGAGCCAAACTTACCATCTTCCCCCTCACCACGCGGCTTGTTTAACACGTTCGGCATCGCCAGCCAATATGGCCGTTACAAGCCAATTTATTCCGCTCATCGGTAGTATCGAATCAAGACTGCTAGAGTGCTTCAAGAGCGGTGAAGGACTTAAATACTGTGACTATCCCGGCTTTCATCGGGTCATGTCGGAAGATAGTTACCAAACGGTTGTTCATGATCTGGTTGATTCCATTCTGCCTCTGATTCCTGGTCTTTCCCAAAGACTCCAGTCAGGTATTAAGGTAATGGATGCGGGATGCGGGATGCGGAGCGGGACTTGCATTGTTAAAACTCGCTCAAAGATTCCCTAATAGTCATTTTGTCGGCTACGACCTATGTGCCGAAGCTTTTGCTGAAACGACCCAAAGAGCGTCAGAGCAACGGCTTACCAATTTGAAATTCGCTGCTTGTGATCTTACCCATCTGGATGAGGTGGAAAAATATGATTGGGTGACTTCATTCGATGCTGTTCATGATCAAGCCTCACCGGCTGAAATGTTGGCGAACATCTATCGTGCTTTAAAGCCTGGAGGGGTTCATCTGATGCAGGATATTGCCGGATCCAGTTATCTTGAAAAAAACCTGGAGCACCCATTGGGGCCTTTGCTCTATGCGATTTCCAGTGCGCATTGCACCCCGATATCTCTCGGTCAAGGAGGGCCTGGTCTTGGCGCCATGTGGGGAGAGGAGCTAGCTAGCCGAATGCTATACGAAGCGGGCTTTAGCCAGGTCATCTCACAACACCTCGAGCACGATCCATTTAACGTTTACTTTGTCTCCAAGCGTTGATTCAACGCCATTTTTGGGAGAACATTAACGGGGTCAAACATTAACGTAACGGGATCTATATTCGTAGTCTACAAACGATAGGGTCTATACTTATAGCCTATAAATCTGACCCCAGCTTCCTAGTTGAACAAGTGAATGACTTAATTAGACGATATTTACCTAAAGGTGCCGACTTTAATAAGGTCACAGCGGCTGAGGTTAGTCGTGTAGAAAAACGACTCAACAATCGGCCTAGAAAATGTTTAAATTACCGAACTCCCTATGAGATATGTTTAATTTAGCTTGTGGTGCACTTGAAGATTGATTGTGGCCGGTTTTATTTGTATAGAAAATACATTAGACAGATCTTTAAACCCGAACCCTGGCTTTAATCATTGCCTCTAACCTGCCTGTTTTTAGATGTCTGTTATTTTATACTAATCAATAGCTTGTGTTAGTATTTGTGATAAAATAACCCCTGAGTTAACAACAAGGAAGTAAGTAATTATTATGAGAGCTACACATTTTTTTGCAGCAGCATTAGCGGTTCTGTCTTTGTCTTTATCCGGCTACGGAGGTACCGCTCCCGCAGTGGCAGCTTCAGAAGCTTACGAGAAAGGGAAATTTGATTTGCTATATGATTAGCCAATCATGCCTATTGCCATGATGTTGATGCCGGATGGGCGAGTGTTTGCTTATGGAACAGATGAACAGGGCAAGCAAAGTGGCGAAATGTATTACGCGGTTTGGGATCCTAAAGTTGGTACAGGCGCCGATGCGTTTGAGACATTGCCTAATATCACCGGCACTGATCTTTTCTGTGCTGGCCAGGCGCTTATTCCTTCGACGGGTCATGGTCTCCTCGTCGGCGGGGATAGCAAAGTGAACGGGAAAAGA
>JAJFJJ010000136.1 GCA_021774195.1 Nitrosomonas sp.
GAAAACTCCTGATTGGCGTTCGGTCTTTTACGATAGCGCAGTGCCATTTGTTGCTGGCTGACTTCTTCCCCGGCGTTAAATTGCACATTGCGCGAGGCCGCTTGGCGCGGGTTGGTGCGTACTTGGTCGGCGGTCAACCCACCGGGGTCTTTTGATTCGGGTGAATAGAATTCACGAAACAACACCATTAAATCCGAATCATCACTGGTTTTAAAGTTAAATTTGGCTTGTGAGAAAAAATTCTGCACATTACTGTGATCGCGCCATCCTCGTTGTTGCAGGTGTGAACCAAATAACGTGTAATCAAAACGTTCCTGACGTCCACCAGCAAACAATTCCGATTTAAACAGCCCATATTGACCAAACACCTGGCGTGGTGTCAACACCAACTTTTCACGCGGTACGCCACGGGTGGTTATGCCGATCATGCCGCCAGACGCATTGCCATACAATGAAGCCGAAGGGCCGCGCATTATTTCCATGCTTTCAATCAATGACGGATCAATCGAATCAAGCTGTGTCTGCCCATCCGGCAAAGTCTGCGGCACCCCATCAACCCGCATTTGCACCCCACGCACGCCAAACGGCGAACGAGCGCCAAAACCACGAATCGAAATACGCAAATCCTGCGCAAAATTAAACGGGTTTTGCATAAAAACCCCAGGCGTGCCGCGTGCGAAGTCGTTTAATGTCGTCCCCGGTTGGAAGTCATGCTGTTTGTCCCGTTGGATGGTTGTGATGGCATTCGGAATTTCACTGGCTTGTTTTTTGCTACGGGTAGCAGTGACGTTGATGGATTCCAGAGTAACGGTTTCTTGAGTGGTAGACGGTTGTGCTGCGATTGATTCAGTAAACAGGAGAGCAGACAGTAGTAAGATAATTGGTGCAATCAAGCATTGAAACTGTTCCATCCTCACACGATAACAGCGAGCAACATAATAAAAACGAACAGCGAAGAATAATTGGCGACTGTGCATTGCTTGCAAAGTGGTTATTTTAATGGTGAAAGAAAAGGCGGGTAGTGTACCATTCCAGTTGCAGTCAATAAATCACCTGAGTTTTCGAGGTGCTAGTACAAATATCGGTTGTCGTCTGTTTTTTTAGGGACTGATTACTCAATGCAAAAAATGTCATCCGCACAAACAAAATCACACCATAAGGTGCAAAGTGGTTCATCTAGCGGCTTATTGTCATGGTTAAAGCAGTATGGTTTTTGGCTGTTGCTGGGCTTTGCGACGCTGTTAGTGCTTTGGTCGACTTGGTTTGCTTGGCAACAAAAACCTCATCCTGATGCTTATCGAGTAACGCCTGGCATAATGGATGGAAGCGCATTCTGGGCTTATCCGGTGGAACAAAACGCTTTTCAGCGCTTGCTAAAAATCAATGTTCTCTTAAAAGATATCTTTGTTTTGGACCAGAAGATTTGGGCTGTTGGTGAGGGTGGGTTCATCATTCACAGCGATGACGGCGGCTATACCTGGCAACAACAAACCAGCGGGGCGACAAGAGATATTGAAGGCATTAGCTTTCATGATGCGCTCCAGGGCTGGATGGTGGGGGGTCATACGATTTTTTCGACCACAGATGGTGGTCAGACTTGGCAGCAACAAACTAGTGAGATAGGTAGGCTTCTCGACATTAGTTTTCATGATGCGCTCCATGGCTGGGCGGTGGGATTGGGAGGCGAAATTTTTTCGACCACAGATGGTGGCCAGAAGTGGCAGAAACAAACTAGCGGGACAAGAAGATGGCTTTTAGGCATCAGCTTTCATGATGCGCTCCAAGGCTGGGCGGTGGGAAACGGTGGCACGATCTTATCGACCACAGATGGCGGCAAGACGTGGCAGCAACAAACCAGCGGGACGACAAATAGGCTACGCGGCATTAGCTTTCATGACGCACTCCAAGGCTGGGCGGTGGGAGATGCCGGAACGATCTTATCGACCACAGATGGCGGCCAGACGTGGCAGAAACAAACCAGCGGGTGGGGAGGTAATCTTTCCGGCATTGGCTTTAATGATGTACTCCAGGGCTGGGCGGCGGGAAGGGATGGGACGATCTTATCGACCACAGATGGTGGCAAGACGTGGCAGCAACAAGCCAGCGGGAGGACAAGTAGGCTTTACAGCATTAGCTTTAATGATACGCTCCAAGGCTGGGCGGTGGGAGGCGGTGGTACGATTTTATCGACCATAGACGGCGGTAATACTTGGCACCAACAAACCAGTGGGACGACAAGTTGGCTTTTAGGCGTTAGCTTTCATGATGCGCTCCAGGGTTGGGCTGTGGGAGGCGGTGGCACAATATTGTCAACCATAGACGGCGGCCAGACGTGGCAGCCACAAACCAGTGGGACGACAAGAGAACTTGAAGGCATTACCTTTCATGATGCACTCCAGGGCTGGTCGGTGGGAGGCGGTGGTACGATCTTATCGACCATAGATGGTGGTCAGACGTGGAGGCAAACCAGCGTGGCGATAAGAAATCTTAAAGGCATTAGTTTTTATGATGGGCTCCAGGGCTGGGCGGTGGGAGAGTTTGGCGTAATTTTATCGACCACAGATGGTGGCCAGACGTGGCAGAAACAAGCCAGCGGGTTGAGAAGAAGTTCTATTCTCGACATTAGCTTTCATGATGCGCGCCAAGGCTGGGCGGTGGGAGACGGTGGTATGATTTTGTCGACCACAGATGGCGGCCAAACGTGGCAGAAACAAACCAGTGGGACGTCATATGTGCTTTACGGCATTAGCTTTCATGATGCGCTCCATGGCTGGGTGGCGGGATGGGATGGTACGATCTTATCGACCACCGATGGTGGCCAGACGTGGCAGCAACAAACCAGCGGAACGACAAGTGATCTTTACGACATTACCTTTCATGATGCGCTCCAGGGCTGGGCGGTGGGAGATTCCGGAACGATCTTATCGACCACAGACGGTGGTAAGACATGGCATGAAATCACTTATCAACGTTATCCAGCCCCTTGGTTTTATTTGGCGTTATTCATCACATTGCTGATGTTTGTCGCAGCATTCTGGCTGCGTGCGCGTCAAATCCAACAAATCAATCAAGAGCAATCAGTACCCAGCCTAGATGACCATGTGGTAACCGATAAACCTGCCGGACCGGGTGGTGCTGATTTGATGGGCGCACGCCGGATTGCTTCGGGTTTGACTCGCTTTATGACTAACGAGAATACGCAGCCGCCGTTGACCATAGCCATTACCGGCGAATGGGGCAGTGGCAAAAGCTCGGTGATGAATTATCTCTCCGCCAATTTAAAGCGGGAAGGGTTAAAACCGGTATGGTTCAATGCTTGGCATCATCGGGAAGAACAGAATGTATTGGCCTCAATGCTTGAGAATATCCATAAGCAGGCGATTAATCCTTGGTGGCATCTTTCTGGTTTGTTTTTTCGCTTGCGCCTGATATGGCGGCGGCATTGGGTATGGAAAGCGGTTGTATTATTATTGCTAGTTAGTCTCTCTTTTTTATCAACTTGGCTGGTTTTGTCACCAGATAAACGTGATGATGCGGTGCGCTATCTACGTTATCTGGTAAAGATCGACCAACCGGTGGTATTGAGTGAAGCGGGGTTTAATCAACTTTGTGCCAATTGGGTACAACATCATGGGGATGAAGCGCGTCATGTTGATTTAAAGGATGAGACGCAAGCGGTTGAATCAAAGCTCAAGCCAAGGGAAAAACCGGCAGTATCCCATGTGCTGCAACAAACTCATATTTCGGATTATTTTACCACCGTGCAGTGTCAAAAATTGTTTAAAATCCATGCGCATAAACGGATTACGCGTGATGATTTGAATGCGGGTTGTATCGACAAAGTTGGCCAGTCAATTGAAGACAACGCTTGTTATGCATCACCGGAGATCTTGCTGGACAATATTAATTTTCATTTTGGCGACCTTTCGCTTTCGCATAAGGATGAGGTGAAATTAAAGGAAACAATGGACTTTTTGAGTCCGGAATCACCGATTCCACTGCCAGCCGAATTGACCAGTATTTTAACCATGCTGTTCGCTGTATTGGCGTTTTTTGCGTATAAAGGCATGGCGTTATTAGGGTTTGCGCCAGCACAGTTTTTGCAGAGAATTTTCAGACAAACCGGGGTGACTTATCAGGCCAATGAACAAGTGGGCACCCGGCTGCTATTTAAAAACCATTTTGAACAAATTACGAAATTATTGGGCCGTCGGCGTTTGGTGTTGTTTATCGATGATCTGGACCGGTGCGACTGTGAGCATACGCGGCAAGTATTAGAGATCAGTAATTTCCTCTCCAGTTCCGGTGAATTGTTTATGGTGATTGGTATGGCGCCGCGTTATGTGTTGGCCAATGTGACCTTGAGTTTCCAAGAGGTTGCCCAAGCGGTTCATGAGGCAGATATTTTAAATGGTACTAGTCCAGAAGCCGGGCATAACCCAAACGCGGGGCAAAGCTGGTTTGCGCGCCATTACTTACAAAAACTGATTCACATTGAAGTGCCCGTACCGAAACCAAAACCTGATGATGTTAAGGCATTACTGACTGCAGAGAGGCAAAAAGAATCTGCTGAAGAGATTGAGTCAACAAGAATTGAAATGCTGGAACAGCGTATTGAGAGTTTTCTGAATTTTGTCGGTAAATTCGTGCGTTGGCTATTGTTGGCGACGGCATTGGGTGGCGGCGCATTTTTGGCTTGGAATATCACCAGCGACACTGGTATTCCATCCTTCGATTTAGCAGATAAAACTGTTGCTGCTGAGATTAATCCAGTAACCACGCCGAGTGGTGATGAAGGCGACCCCGGTCCATCAACGAAGGAACCGATTGAGATAAAGAAAGAGTCGCCAAGCAGTGATTCTTCTTTTAAACCGGGTTATAACCGGGTTGATCACTTTGTAAACTGGCCGATGTGGTTAAGCGTGTCATTAGTTGTTTCGCTAGGGGTTATCTGCGCAGCGTTTTTCTTTTTTATCCATCGCTTGGAGCAATTAAATGATAAGAAGTGGCTTGTTTGGCTAACGCCGTTGTTACAGCGGCTAAAAGTAACGCTGGTCGGCCCGGAGTCTAGTAAAGATAGTGTGAATTTTGTCGATGCCTTGAAAATTTGGTACCCATTAATTACGCAGAAAGACCCCACACCCCGAACGATCAAGGCTTTTATCAACCGATTACGTTATTTTAGTAGTTTACGCGGCAAGGGTCGTGAGGCGCATCTGGTCGCACTGGCTACCCTATTTTACCGCTATGACGATGACATTGATGCGATTTTACCTGTTTTGGAAAACTATGTGTCTAATCAAACACAACTCACTAAATGTGATTTTGCAGAAAAATGGCCTGACCTTGCAAATGCTTTGGAGCAACATAAAGAAGCGTTTAGTGATTACCCATCAGACGAGGATATTGAATTTTACAAAATGATGAGCGCTGACATTTGCATTCATCGGCGCGATTAAAAAACCCGCCGCAACCAAAGTAGTGCAAAAAGAATGAGTACAATACTCGGAAAGAGCGCCACAAATACGGGATTTATTCCTAGTAGCAAACCGGTATTGGCGAAGATTTGATCGAATAAATAAACGGTGATGCCAATGATGGCGGCAAAGACGAGTTTATTGCCGAGGCCGGAACGTATTGAGCCGAATACAAATGGGATGGCGATCAGCAGCATGGCGACGGTCATCGTTGCACTGCCAACTTTGCGCCATAAGGCGAGCGCATAGGAGCCAGCATCTTGACCGGTGCTACGGAGGAAATCGACATGGCGCGATAATTCAATGGGTGATAGGCTTTCGGGTGGTTTGGTTAAGGTGGCGATGTCTTCCGGCTTAAGAAATGAAGCCCAACGTGCTGCTTCAGAATATTTCATGCGAATTTGGTTGTCGGTAAATAACCGCACGATTACATGCGTTAAGCGCCACGAATCATTATCAGTAATGTCGGCGAGTTGTGCTTGTGTGTGCCCATACAAAAAACCGGATTTGTCGATGTGAAGAATCTCAATATCTGCAGCCTGTTTGGCATGCAGCATATATCCGATTCTTAAGATGGTTTGTTCATTTCGCGTCCATATTCCCAAACCACGGCCTAATTCCGCACTTTGGTTTAACGCAATGGCGCGTTGGGAGATGGCTTTTTGTTGTAGTTGCGGCGCGATAGACTGTTCTAAAATAGCAATCAAAATCAGTAATAGGATGCCGACGCCCAATGGCGCTAAACTAATGCGGGTGGGGGATAGACCAGCGACGCGTAAGGCAATTAATTCAGATTGAACGGCAAGCTTTCCTAATGCGGCAACGGTACCGAGTAATGCGACAAAGGGTGCAATTTGAATGAACCGGCGAGGTAAGAGCATGGCGGTGTAGAGAAAGGCATCTGACGCTTGATAGGTGCCTTTGCCGACATCGTCCAGTTGATCCAGTAGATCAAAAAAACTAAACAGCGGTAATAATACGGCTGTGGCAATCAGCATGCCCATGAAGACCTGGACGGCAATATAGCGGTAGATAATCATTGCGTGCGAGAAAATCGTTTGATTGGTTTGAACGCAATGATGGCCAGAATGATGGCCATTAACAAATAGATCCACCAAACACCAGGGATGCTGCCGACAACACTTTGTTCTACCCAGTTTTTAGCTAAACCACTGAGATTGTAATAACCCGCAAAAATTAATGCGGCAAATAAATAAGTCCGGTCCGCTTTGTCTTGCCGTGGTGTATTGCTAATAAAAGTCACTGCAATTAATGCCAGTAATATGGTCGCAAGCGGGCGCGATAAGCGCCATTGTAGTTCGGCAATATCTCGAGGTTCATCTGATTCCCACAGCGTTCTCGTCGAAGCGGCTTTGCGTCGATAGTTGGTGACATGATCGCTATCAGTAAAATACGTCATTTTCTCAAATTTAATCACATCATCTTGCGTGACGGTATGCGTCAATTGATAGATATAGCCATCCAACAAATTAATATATGGCCGTTGTGTCGGGGTAAGCGGTTGTGTTTGGGTGGCTTCTTTAGCAACTATGATTTCTGATTTTCCGGCTTTCCTCATGAAATGAAAAACATCTTCCATGGTTTTATTAACGTCATCTTTGTTATTCACAAAGACCACTCGTCCACCACGTTCACTACCATAAAATCGACCAGCCTGGAATCGATTGGTGTTTAACTCCGCTTCCGCTTGCGCATCCAAAATATAGCTTTCTGCATAAGCCCAAGGACGGGCATAGGACGAAAGTAATCCACTGATAATGCCGACGGGGATAGCAACCATTAATACCGCCAGAACGATTCGTTTTCCGCTAACGCCAACGGAACGCATGACATTTAGCTCTTGATCTTTGCTGAGCCGTCCTAGACCGATAATAATAGACACATACAATGCAATTGGAATTAAGACTTCCAACGCGATTAATGTCTTGAGCATGATTAACTTGAACAGCGCAGCAATTCCGAGTGTTTCGGTGACCGCTCCGGCTAGAAACCGGGCGCTATTGAAGCTGGTGAATAGTCCAACCAGAATAGCAATGACCACCAAAAAAGGCAGTAATATTTCGCGGGTAAGATAACGATCAATCAGTTTCATCGATAAGAAAATAGAGTGTTGATCGCATAAAATTGGCCGGTGGGATGAAATTAGTTGATAACTAATTTGTAATTATTCAGTATATTTCGGTAACTGTTCTGATTGCCCCTAGAATTCATCAGTTCAAGGCGCAAAATGTGAGTTTACACGTGTAAATGATCATTTTGTAACACAGAAATGATGGATTCTAGGGATAAGCTGAATAGTTACACTAATTTATCCTATTTTTATCGAGAACAGAAATCGGTGCGCGTGCCAAAATCGATTCAGCCAGTTGTAGATCTTTAACTTTGTCCACATCGACACCGGCACGTGGGTCGCTCAGTATAACTGCTTGAATATTCACCCCGGATTTTTGTGAGACCGCATGTAATGCTTTCGTTAAAGTTAATTGTTTGAATAAATAAGACATTAATAACCGAAAACCGATAACTTTCGAAATTAATTGCCAGGGACGTTTGCGAAAATCTTCCGCCTGTCGCCAGAATCCGACCAGTTTGCGTCCGTTCGGATTAAAAGTATATAGATTACAACCACAAAAGCCACCATCTTGTAGCTTATGAACGGTGCGTTTAGACCCAGGGAATGCGCGTGCGATGTCTTCTTGCCGCGCCAACCCGACAGTTGCTTCATTGTCTATTTCAAGCGATTGTTTTAAAAAACTTTGTACAATCATTGGTGTCAACAGGGCGTGGTCAGCAGTGGTTAACAATACTGGGGTGTCAGCTTGAATGAGTTCAAGACCACTCTCTGCACTACGGCTAGCCGTATTTTCATTGGATAACCAAGATATTTGCCCGCTTGCTATGCGCTGTTTTAACTCAGGGCAGTGCGTATGTAGCGATTCTGGAGGGCCACATAAAATAACTTTTGCAACCAAATCGCAAGCAGCCAATGTATCCAATACGCGTAACACCATAGGCGTGCCCGCTACCGGCGCGAAGGCTTTACAAGCTGCGCCAGTGTGTGTGGTGATCGGGTCATTTCCGGTACGGTCCGCTGCTAATACCAATGCGACAAATTGTTTCTTTTCAATATTTGTTGAGTTTTTCAAAGAGATTTTCCATAGATACGGTAACGTTTGTATTGCTTGCTGCCAATATGATTAAGAATACTACGCATGGCGTTGTTATCCTCAAGAATCCATGACATTTCAACTTCTTTAAGACCTCGAGTAAAACCGGCTTTTCTCGGTGCATCAATCACCAAACATGCCAATGCAATACCTAGCGTAGTATTGTGAAATTGTTTTCTTACCCCCATTAACGGGATGCGCCCGGTACTGATGTCATTTTTTTTGATTCGATTAATGAGTTTAAAAAAGCCGAATGGAAATAAATTTCCGTTTAATTCAGTCAGAACTTCGTTTAAGTTAGGCAGGGCCACCATAAAAGCAGCGGGTTCTCCATTCACTTCGGCGATTTGAATATATTCATCAGGCACCAATAGTCGCAGGCTATTTCCCAATTCTTTAAATTCCATCTCGGTAAATGGTAGAAACCCCCAGTTTTCTGACCAAGCATCGTTGAAGATATCGCGTAAAATTTCCATTTCTTCATGGAATTTATTTCGTCTGATCGGACGAATGTTAATTTGTGACGCAAATTTATTAATCAGTGCCTGCATGAATTTGGGCATTTCAAAGTCAACTTTGGTCCAATAAGCCAACAAATCCTTAACGGGATGATAATCTTGTTCTTCCAATAAACGACTGTACCATGACGGGGAGTGTGGCATCATAATTACTGGAGGTGTATCAAATCCGTCGACCAATACGCCGCATTCTTGATTGATGGACAGATTAAATGGGCCGCTAATCTGACGGATTTCATGAGAAGCGAGCCAAACTTCTGCGTGTGACATAAGTGCGGCGCATACACTTGAGTTATCGATACACTCGAATGATCCAAAATGACCACTATCTTTGCCATACCGCGCTTGGTGTAAGGTGTCAATTTGGGCGCTAATTCTACCGACTGGCTGATTGTCTTGATAAGCCACCCAAGCTTGCCATTTGCCATGTTTAAAATAGGGGTTACATTTAGAGAAGTGAAATCGACGCTCTAATCGTAACGGGGGAACCCACAGCGGATCGTTAGCATAAATATGCCATGGCACATTAATAAATTGGCTCATGTCTCGATAGGACATGACCGGATGAACCGCCAGTGAGTTAGAAACGAGCGAACTGGTTTTATTATTCATAGCAAATAAAAGGGAGAATAAATAAAACGGAAAGGCTTAATCTGTTTATGTGTCAGGAATAGCGCAGCACATTATAGAGGAAATTTATTGTTTTTCCTGTTAAGCCCTCGGACAAAGCACTCTGTACAACTGAAAGAATTCTTAAAATAAGCTTATGGCCACCTCTAAAAATCCATATTTGCGAGCATCCGCAAAGCGAATTGCCTGCTTACCCCGTTTCGTTACAATACTTCGTTGTTCACAAAAAATGTTTTCTTACGTATCAATCATATGCTGCGGCAACATTTTTTGTTCTCGCCTTGTCTTGTTTAAAACTCTGAATTTTTAGAGATGCCCTTATGTTTTTGTATGGTCCAACAAATCTGTGACAAGTTTATGGAAAACTACTTTGGGGTCAGGTTCTGTAGCAAAATCCTCATCGGATGAACGAACAGGGTCGCACTGTTCATCAGTAATGTTACGACAAAAGTCGCAATAAGAATTCCACGCGGTATTGTAGCTAAGTAGCTTATCTTGCGGTAGAAATACCCTTAATACTTCGAAGTTTTGCTGCATTTCAGGCAAACGGGAACACAAGTATGTATTAACATTCTTTGGCCAACAAATATGTCTGGGGTACATATTCGCAAGTTCTGTCTCAATTGTGTATCGAAAGTTTGCAATCGCATTCTCGCGACGTTTGCGGTTTAGTACTTCAACAAATAAGGCAACTACGCCGAGCATCCCAAATAAAAGGAATGGCCACAGTGGCACGTTCTCAAAATAGGCAGTTAGTTGATCTAAATTTTCGCTCAAGGGTGACTCTCTATTAAAAATATATATGGGTTTGTCAAATACGAGGCATTAATCATATCTTAAAATGCCTCATAACCTAATCATGCATCTTGCCATAGTCGCGACTATGTATCAATATAGTGCAGCTTTGAAAATTGAGATTTGATCCTAACTGCTGTGTTGCGAAAAAACTTTTTGTTTACATATTAAGTCTGTGCTGTAAAACTTTTCCCGTGCAATGTATTTAGGCGACCCCTGAATATTTAGAAACGCACTATGAGAATATTACTTCAACCAGATATCTTTTGCTGATTTCTTGATTATTTTTAGTTGTGATTAATAAACAAAATAAAGGTAGTAGACAAACTCTACTAGAAAACGAGACAAAATGACGCGCCTTAACCGAAACACTTTTTTGCTGAAACAACTCGGGCTATGTTGTCTTTTCTTCATACTGTCATTTCCAATTTATGCTGAAAATAGTCAGAAATATTCAGCAGCGGTTGTTTCTGCGCACCCATTGGCGACTAAAGCAGGGGAAGCGATTCTGGCACAAGGTGGCAATGCATTTGATGCTGCTGTGGCGGTCACAGCAGCACTGGCTGTGGTTGAACCTTACGCGTCGGGTTTGGGTGGCGGTGGTTTTTGGTTGTTGTATCGCGCAAAGGATCAGCAAAGCATCATGATTGATGGCCGTGAAACAGCGCCAGGCAAAGCGTCTGCAAACATGTATTTAGATCAGTCATTGGAACCGATCAAAGGCGCATCACTGAATGGTCCTAAAGCTGCTGCAATACCGGGTACACCTGCTGCCTTGGCGCATATCACTAAAAAATACGGGCAACTTTCATTGATGAAAAACATTACACCGGCAATTGATTTGGCGCGTGAAGGTTTTCAGTTAGATCAACGTTTTGCCCGTGCGATTCAACATAATCAAGAGAAGTTAGCAGCGTATTCGGTAACTGACGCAATTTTTTTGCCTGCTGGCAAGGCCCCTGACGCCGGCATCTTGCTTCGCCAGCCGCAATTGGCGTCGACTTTAACCATGCTTGCCGAACAAGGCCATGACGGGTTTTATAAAGGTGCTGTTGCTGAGGAGATGGTACGTGCGGTGAAGCAGGGTGGCGGTATTTGGCAAATAAATGATTTGTCCGAATATCGTATTGTTGAACGTAAACCGACGCAATTTACTTATCGTGATACAAAAATCACATCCGCTACGTTACCTTCAGCTGGAGGTCTGACATTAGCGCAAAGTCTCAACATCCTTGAACAATTTTCAATTACAGAACTTCCCGCGGGAGATCAAGCCCATTTGATTGCCGAAGCGTTACGTTTTTCCTATAAAGATCGGGTTGAATTATTGGGTGATCGAGATTTTGTTTCGATTCCTGAAAAAATGCTGGAAAGTAAAGGTTATGCGGCCAAACGTGCTGCACAGATTGATATCAACAAAGCGGGTTTAAGTGTAAATCGTAAAGATGAGCTTAATGAAGGCACTGAAACCACGCACTTCTCTATTGTTGATCAATATGGGAATCGAGTTGCCGCAACGATGAGTATAAATACATTCTTTGGTTCGGGGTTTGTCGCAGGAAAAACGGGCGTGTTATTGAATAATGAAATGGACGATTTCTCCATGGGTGAGAATATTCCGAATATCTTTGGTTTGTACGGTTCTGCGGCCAATACTATAGCCCCTGGTAAACGCCCATTATCGAGCATGTCGCCTACTTTTGTGGAGAATAAAGACGGTATATTGATTGTCGGCACACCCGGAGGGTCGCGCATCATCAGTATGCTTTTACTGGCTATTCATCAGTTTGTAGATCATAAACAGACGGATGCCAATAAACTGGTTTCTACCCCTCGGTTTCATCATCAATATTTACCTGATCAGATTTATATTGAACCAGATTCCTATGAACAAGACTGGATTATGCATCTAAAGCGGAAAGGCCATGAAGTAGAAACGGCAAACCGAAAATGGGGTAATATGCAATTAATTTATATCGATAAAAACAGTCGACAATCCTATGTAGCCAATGATCCGCGTGGCCTTTTTGTTACACATTATTAAAATTGACGATCTGTTTATCAATACTTAAATCTAAAATAGAATTGACCTGATGCAGCTAATTGCGTTATTTTTAACGGTTTTAATATTCTGGCGCTGAAAGCAGCGTTTATTTTGTAAGCTCGGTTTATGTCAAAATCTTCCAAAAGTAGTCAAATACCCCAACCAGAAAGTTATGAAGCAGCTGCTACAGAATTAGAGCAAATTGTTACTACCATGGAAACGGGCGATTTATCGTTAGAAGAATCATTGTCGGCATATAAACGTGGCGCAGAATTGTTACAATATTGCCAAAATAAGCTACAAGGCGCTCAACAACAAATACAAATATTGGAAGCAGATATGTTAAAAAACTTTAAAGTGACTGAAATTGATGACCAGTGACTTCCAAAGTTGGGCAAAAGATCGTCAGACTAAAATCGAGAATTACCTTGAATCTAGGCTCCCAGCATTAAATTTCGTACCAGAGCGTTTACATAATGCCATTCGATATTCTGTTTTAGGTGGCGGTAAGCGTGTTCGGCCATTACTCGCGTTTGCTGCAGGCGAACTGGTTGGGGCTGATAGCGAACGTGTCACTGTCGTCGCTGCTGCGGTTGAATTAATTCATGCTTATTCATTAGTACATGATGATTTACCTTGTATGGATAATGATGTGTTGCGGCGAGGCAAGCCAACTTGTCATATTGAGTTTGATGAAGCAACTGCATTATTGACGGGTGATAGCCTGCAAACGCTGGCATTTGAATTGTTGGCGGAAAAACGTCTGGCGGACTCACCGGAAACACAGCTAAGCATGATCGCACAACTGGCACGTGCATCTGGGTCACGTGGGATGGCCGGTGGGCAGGCATTTGATCTAGATAGTGTAGGGAAAACATTAACCTTGCCGGAACTGGAGTTTATGCATATCCACAAAACAGGGGCGTTAATTCGCGCTGCTGTGATGTTGGGCGCTAATTGTGCCAGTCATTTAAATCAGGATCAGCTTGATCAACTAGACCATTTTGCGAAGTGTGTTGGCTTGGCCTTCCAAGTGGTTGATGATTTGCTTGATGCTGAAGCAACAACGGATACTCTCGGAAAAACGGCCGGTAAAGATGCCGACAATAACAAACCGACTTATGTCAGTATTTTGGGCATTAATCAAGCGCGTGAATTGGCTGAAAGATTACAACATGATGCGGATCAAGTTTTGGACAGTTTTGGTGCGTCTGCTGTAAGATTACGCCAAGTGACCGATTTTATCGTCAAGCGCGAATTCTAGGGAACGATCAGTTTTCTAAGACTTATTTTCTATTTTTTATTTCAGGTTTTGAATGTATCCACTGTTAGATACCATAAATTCTCCAACCCAGTTACGTGAACTGGATCAAAAGCAATTACCTCAATTTGCCAAAGAATTGCGTGATTTTCTTGTCGAATCGGTTGCGAAAACCGGTGGACATTTGTCATCCAATTTGGGAACTGTCGAATTAACGGTCGCATTACACTATATTTTTAATACGCCACAAGATCAGTTGGTCTGGGATGTGGGTCATCAGACCTATGCGCATAAGGTGCTCACAGGAAGACGTAATGGTATGAGCAAGCTACGTATGCAGGGTGGTGTGGCGGGTTTTCCGCGTCGTGATGAAAGTGAATATGATGCATTCGGTACAGCACATTCTAGTACGTCTATTAGTGCTGCACTTGGTATGGCCGTAGCCGCACAATTAGAGGGTACGGATCGACGCGCCATTGCGATTATAGGGGATGGTGCCATGAGTGCCGGTATGGCGTTTGAAGCATTAAATAATGCCGGTGTGATGGATACCAATTTGCTGGTTGTTTTGAACGATAATGATATGTCGATCTCCCCCCCGGTTGGCGCGCTTAATAATTATCTTGCTAAACTGATGTCTGGCCGTTTTTATGCGACCGCACGCCGTGCCGGTGAGAAAGTGCTAAAAGTTGTTCCGCCAGTTTTGGAACTAGCCAAACGGGCAGAAGAACACGTGAAAGGTATGGTAACACCTGGTACTTTATTTGAAGAGTTTGGTTTTAACTACATTGGTCCGATTGATGGACATGATCTGGATGTTTTAGTGACAACATTAAGTAATATTAAAAATCTTGATGGTCCTCAGTTCTTACATGTCGTTACTCGAAAAGGGGCTGGTTACAAAGTAGCGGAAGAGAATCCGATTCTCTATCACGGGGTTGGGAAATTTGACCCGGCTGAAGGGATCATACCGAAACCCGCCGGCAAACCTGCTTACACGCAAGTTTTTGGTGACTGGTTATGTGATATGGCAGCCAAAGATTCTCGACTGATTGGTATTACACCGGCCATGCGCGAGGGTTCGGGTTTGGTAAGATTCTCAAAAGAATACCCTGATCGATATTTTGATGTCGGTATTGCAGAGCAACATGCGGTCACATTTGCTGCAGGTTTGGCTTGTGATGGTTTGAAACCAGTGGTTGCGATTTATTCGACATTTTTGCAGCGAGCTTATGATCAGTTGATTCATGATGTGGCGATTCAGGATTTACCGGTCGTTTTTGCTATCGACCGAGCTGGCCTTGTTGGTGCAGATGGGCCGACACATGCGGGTAGTTTTGACCTGAGTTATTTACGTTGTATTCCTAATATGATTGTTATGGCACCAGCAGATGAAAATGAGTGTCGGCAAATGCTCTATACCGCGTTTCAATTGGATTCTCCGACGGCAGTACGTTACCCGCGTGGTGTAGGAACAGGTGCCGAAATACAAGAAGAAATGCAAGCATTACCGGTTGGGCGTGGAGAAATAAGTCGCCAAGGTAATAAAGTGGCGTTATTGGCTTTTGGCAGTATGTTAGCGCCATGCTTAGCGGCTGCAGAAGCGTTGGACGCCACAGTTGCCAATATGCGTTTTGTGAAACCGTTAGACGATGACTTAGTGGCCTCGCTTGCAGCAAGCCATGACTTGATAATTACAGTTGAAGAGAATACGATCTTAGGTGGTGCTGGAAGTGCTGTTGCTGAATCCTTAAATAGTCAGCAAATTAGTGTTAAGTTGCTTCAGCTTGGTTTACCCGATGTGTTTATCGACCAGGGTGATCATGCGCAAATGTTGGCGGATTGCGGTCTTGATAAAGATGGCATTATTAAATCCGTACAGTCCCATCTCTAAGTTATCTCAATGTGTTATTTATAAGCGTAACGCTTTGATGAGAAATCAATAATATGAATAAACAAATCGATTTGCCTATTGCGGATGTGCAAAGCGCGCCGGATACCCGTCGAATTGCAATTGATCGAGTGGGGATCAAAGCGATACGGCATCCTGTAGTGGTTGCGGATAAAGATGATGGGATGCAACATACGGTTGCAGTTTTTAATATGTATGTGAATTTGCCCCATAATTTCAAAGGCACACATATGTCACGTTTTGTGGAAATACTGAATAGTCATGAACGTGAGATTTCAGTTGAATCTTTTGAAGCGATTCTTCGAGAAATGATTGAAAAATTGGAAACGGATTCCGGTCATATTGAAATGACATTTCCCTACTTTATTGACAAATCAGCACCGATTTCAGGCGTTAAAAGTTTACTCGACTATGAAGTAACATTTATTGGTGAGATTAAACAGAATCAATATTTTTTTACGATGAAAGTCGTGGTGCCGGTAACCAGTTTGTGTCCATGTTCAAAGAAAATATCCGATTATGGTGCGCATAATCAGCGTTCTCATGTCACGATATCAGTTCGAACGAATAGTTTTATGTGGATTGAGGACGTGATTAAAATTGCCGAAGATAATGCGTCGTGTGAGTTGTATGGGTTGTTGAAAAGGCCTGATGAAAAATATGTTACCGAGAGAGCATACGATAATCCGAAGTTTGTCGAAGATATTGTCAGAGATGTTGCAGATGTCTTGAATAAAGATCAACGGATCGATGCTTATGTGGTTGAATCAGAAAATTTTGAGTCCATACATAATCATTCCGCTTATGCAATGATTGAACACGACAAGCAGAATAGCTAATTTAGCGCAAACTACGCAATCTGCTGTCTAGAAAAATCTTTCAAACGGAACCCTAACAGCCATAGTGCTGCAAAATAGCTCGACGCACCAATGACGACTACACCAGCCAACCGAATGGCGCGTTCCATGGCTGTGCTCGTTAACCAAGAAGCATCACTGCCGGATGCAAACCACAATGTCACACCCATAACCGTCAGTGCAGTGACTATTTTTAATAGGAAAATCTGCCAACCAGGTTGCGGTTGATATATTTCATGACTGCGTAATTTGTAATATAACAATCCTGCATTAATACAAGCACCTAATCCAACAGCAAGTGCTAGTCCGGCGTGTTTTAAAGGGATAATAAAAGCAAGATTCATCAGTTGTGTAGCAACCAGCGTGATGATCGCTATTTTTACAGGTGTTTTAATATTTTGTCGGGCGTAAAATCCAGGCGCCAACACCTTCACTAGAATTAACCCACACAGACCAAAGCTATACGCGATTAATGCCTCACGAGTCATCCATACATCGTGATCAGTAAACGCACCGTAATGAAACAATGTGGTAATCAATGGTGTTGCCAGTAAGGCGAGTGCAAGTGCGGCAGGGAGTGTTAACAGTACCGTCAGCCGTAAACCCCAGTCTAGCAAACGAGAATATTCATCAGTACTGTTCGTATTATAATGCTTGGCCAGTGATGGCAGTAATACAGTACCTAAAGCCACGCCTAACAAACCTGCTGGGAATTCCATTAAACGATCTGCGTAATAAAGCCAGGATACGCTACCAGTTATTAACAGTGAAGCAAATATGGTGTTAATCAGCATACTGATCTGCCCAACTGAAACACCGAATACAGCAGGCCCCATCAATTTGATGATTCGCCAAGCACCTGTATCTCGTGTTCTAAAGCGGATACGCGGCATTAATTTAAGACGCAAAAGGAAGGGGATTTGAAATGCCAATTGTAACGCGCCACCAATAAATACCGCCCATGCCAAAGCTAAAACGGGTGGGTCCATGATCGGTGTTAGCCACAAGGCACAACCAATAAATGAAAGATTTAAGAATGCTGGCGTGATTGCCGGGACATAAAACTGGCCATAAGTATTCAAAATACCCCCGGCCAAGGAAACTAAGGAAATAAATAAAATGTATGGAAAAGTAATTTGCAATAACTCGACGGTCAGATCGAATTTCTCTGGGTTGGCTGCAAATCCTGGAGCGCTGGCATAGATTATCCAGGGTGCTGCAATAATCCCGATGATCGTAATAACAAATAGTGTGATCCCTAACAATTGCGTAATATGATCAATTAACTCACGGGTTTCGACCGGAGTACGGGTGTTTTTGTACTCGGCTAGAATTGGTACAAAAGCTTGCGCAAAAGCGCCCTCAGCAAATAATCGTCGCAGTAGATTCGGAATACGAAAAGCGACAAAAAAAGCATCTGTTGCCATCCCCGCACCAAAAATACGTGCGATCATGACATCGCGCAGAAATCCAAGAATCCGGGAAATAAAGGTCATGCTGCTAATCGCAGCGAGGGCTTTGAGTAATTTCAACCTAGAATCCTCAGTTGGATGGTACTTAGAGTGCGTTGTTGTTTATTTTTGGCAAGGCGCAGTGAGGCGTAATAACTAGTTATTACAAAGAATTGCAAAGCAGCAAAAGATAAAGAACGGTGTGCTATAAGCATCATAGCGAGGCTCACCCAAGAGGTGTGTATCATATCAAAAATATTATTCTTAATTTCATAAGGTTGTTTGTTTTTGTAGCGATCAACTGAGGATTTTAGGTTCAATGGTAGTTGGTTATCTTATACAAGTGATGGGCATCTCTGAAAATCCAAATTTTTAGAGAGACATTAATGTTTTTTCAGGTGATTGTTTTGAGACGGATGTTTATTGTGCCAATTAACTTTAAACCTGATTTGAGTCTAGTTAAAGTCATGAGTCGTTTCTATTGGAAATTGAGATTGTTTCCATTGGTTTAATCCACCCCGATAATAAAAAACATTGGTCCAGCCCCATGTAACGGCTTTTTTAACAGCAATTGAGCTCCCCATGCAATGGATGCCATTGCAATAAAAGATGACAGCACGATCTTTCGTTACAATATCGAGCAGGTTCTTAGTGGTAAATTGCTCACTTTTAACGGATAAGTGAAAAGCACCAGGAATATGACCTTGATTAAAATCTTTTGCACTCCGTACATCAATTAGTGGGTAGCCTTTTTCCATCAACAATTTTGCTGTGGTTGTCGTTATCGTACGTGCGCCAATAATTGTTTCTGGCGCTAAATTATTGGCGCTGATAGTGGCTGATCCAAAACCCAGTGAAACTAGAACGAGAATAGTCGCCGTTTGGTTAAATAAACTTTTCATGATTTTCTTACCTTACGCGCAATTTAATAAAGTTAGATCGATGTTTCATACTATTACTGTCTTAAGAATGATTATTTTATCGTTTAATTCTTAGTGATAGTTTATTGATTACATATTACTGTTTGTTTTTACAGATTGCTCGTGTAATTTTTGTTAAAATAGCGGATTAATTAACTAATTTATTGGAGTATTTGATGGCAATTGAAAGAACCTTTTCCATTATTAAGCCGGATGCAGTAGCAAAAAATGTCATTGGGGAAATTTATTCGCGTTTTGAATCAAATGGATTAAAAATAATTGCCGCACGTATGACGCATTTATCTCAGGCACAAGCGGAACAATTTTATGGTGTTCATCGCGAACGACCATTTTTTAAAGATCTGGTTGAATTCATGATGTCTGGACCAGTCATGGTCCAAGTGTTGGAAGGTGAAGATGCCATTAAGAAGAATCGCGATCTAATGGGCGCAACTGATCCACAAAAGGCAGATAAAGGAACGATTCGTGCCGATTTTGCTGACAGTATTGATGCCAATGCAGTACATGGTTCAGATGCGACTGAAACAGCAGCAGTTGAAATTGCTTGTTTTTTCCCCACGTTAGATATTCATTCTCGTTAATATTTGTTTTTGAATTTTTGTGACTACCAATCTACTTAATTATGATGCGAAAGGGTTGGCCAATTTCTGTGCGGAAATTGGCGAGAAGCCCTTTCGTGCGAAGCAATTACTGCACTGGATTCATCAGACAGGAAAATCAGATTTTGTGGAAATGAGTGATCTGGCAAAAGTGTTGAGAGAAAAACTCTCAACCCTTGCCGTTATTGAGTCACCAGAAGTCATTAGCGACCATACAGCCGAAGATGGCACGCGAAAATGGTTGTTGTCAGTTGGCACGGGTAACGGCGTTGAGACGGTTTTTATTCCCGAAACAAATCGTGGCACTTTATGTGTTTCCAGCCAGGTTGGCTGTGCTTTAGCGTGCTCTTTTTGTTCCACAGGAAAACAAGGGTTTAATCGTAATTTAACCGTCGCTGAAATAATCGGACAGCTTTGGTTGGCCAATAACGCGCTGAGAGTGGATGGTTATAATATTTCTCAGTCCGGACGTGCCGTTACTAATGTCGTTATGATGGGGATGGGTGAGCCGCTGGCAAACTTTGAGAATGTCGTCACAGCACTGGACTTAATGCTTGATGATCATGCATATGGTTTATCACGTCGACGGGTAACGGTCAGTACCTCAGGTATTGTTCCGGCAATAGATCGCTTGCGTGAGCGATGTCCTGTCGCTTTGGCTGTGTCACTTCATGCGCCTAATGATGCTTTGCGTGATCAGCTGGTTCCGATCAATCAAAAATATCCGATTAAGGAATTATTGGCTGCTTGTCAGCGGTATTTGCCCGCAGCGCCAAGAGACTTTATTACATTTGAATATGTCATGCTGGATGGTGTTAATGACGGTGTTGATCATGCACGAGAGCTAGTTAAACTAGTTCACGACACCCCGTGTAAATTTAATTTAATTCCTTTTAACGGGTTTCCTGGTTCTGGATATAAAAAATCGTCATCGGATGCGATACGACAATTTAGAGACGTGCTCATGCAAGCCGGGTTAGTGACAACCATACGAAAAACGCGTGGTGATGATATTGCAGCGGCATGTGGTCAGTTGGCCGGTCGAGTGAAAGATAAAACACGACGCTCTACGCGAGCATTAGCAGCGGAAGCAGTCAAGTGAGAAAATTGGTCAATGTTTTTCCTCTTTTCCTTCTGTTACTGTGGATTAGTGGATGTGTTCAGCAACCGATTGAAGGTGAATTAACTTCGCAACAATTGATAGATCGGGCGCAAAAGAGTGCCAAAATTCATACGGAATTAGCCGCTGAATATTTACATCGCGGACAATACCGAGTTGCTATTGAAGAAGTTAATGGCGCATTAAATGCTGTTCCCAGGTATGCTCCAGCTTTTAATGTTCAGGGTTTGATTAATATGGAATTAAACGAGAACCATGAAGCAATGATTAGTTTTCAAAAAGCCATTAGAAATGCACCAAAAGATCCTGAGATAAATAATAATTATGGTTGGTTTTTGTGTGAACGTTTTCCTGAAAAAATGGCGCAGGCTATTGCTCACTTCAAGATAGCATTAGAAGACCCACTATATGAAACACCCGAGAAATCGTATGCTAATTTAGGGATTTGTGAATTGAAGCGGAGTAATCACTCGGAAGCACTTGATTATTTTCATCATGCATTACTAATTAATTCTGACTTTTCTCCTGCTATCGTTGGTTTGATTGAAATCGATTTTAAGAACGGTGATTTGGCTGCAGCTAAAGAACGACTTGCTGATTTAATGCGGCACTCGCAACCAACCCCAGAAAGTCTTTGGTTGGCGATTCGAATTGAACGTGCAGAAGGCAATCGTTTGGAGGAAGATAGTTACACTTTTCAATTGTTGAAACATTTTCCAGAGTCAACAGAGGCAATGAGTTTACGAAAAGATAGGTTGAAAAAATGAACGGGGACAACAAAGCACCTGATACAGAAGCAGAAAACAAGTATGACACATCTTCTGAGACCGAATCATCAATCGAAAAAACAAAGCAAACAATTGGAACCAACCATGTAAAAGTCATGGCGCCGATGGTTAACACTGCTAAATCTGATGATGCTGTATCGTTACTTGGTGTGACAGAAATAAACAAAGCCGAAAAACAAAATGATCAGACCATCAGCTCTTCAGAAGGACTAGGTGTTGTACATAGTGTTGGTCATTTGTTACGTAATGCACGACAGGAACAAAATCTAACCGTGGAGGATGTGGCACGCCAATTGCGCCTATCCGTTCAGCAAATTGAGAGAATAGAAAAAGAAGATTACGATAAATTACCTGGGCGTGTTTTTCTACGTGGTTTTGTCCGTAACTATGCAAACCTATTACAGTTAGACCCTGCGCCAATTATTCAGTTATTGCCTAATCAATCGCCAACCATCTCGCCTATAGAAAAAACGCCATTTAAAATAAAAGAAATTTCCTTTTCTTCGGATCATTCCAGAAATTCGAATGGCCTATTTCTTGTCGGTGCCATGTTAATATTAATAGCCCTAGTTGCATATTTTGTTTATCCAACTGATGGGTTGTGGAGCAACGCTGAAGAACAAGTTAGTATACCCATTGAGACAGATGACGGCCAAACGAGCATAGAATTAACTTTACCGTTATCATCGATTTCTTCGGAGACGAATAATGCCGCAAGCACGCAATTTAATAATGACGAATTGCTTGCCGATACTCCGGTAACTACATTAAATTCTGATGGTCGTTTATACTTTAATTTCGTTACGCAAGCGCATGTTAAAGTCATTGATGGTCATGACAACACCATTTTTGATCAAACTACTACTGCAGGAAGTAACCGTATAATCAGTGGCAAAAGGCCACTTTTTGTTGTTATACACCAGGCAAAAGGTGTCGAGCTTACGTATAATGACCGACCCATAGAAATAGAGCCTTACGTGAATGAACAAGATGGCGTAGCACGCTTTACACTAGAATAATAATCAGAAAAGATTTGTAACTATTCAGCTTACCCCTATAATCCGCCATTTCGGTGTTACAAAATGATCATTTACACGTGTAAACTCACATTTTGTGCCTTGAACTGACGAATTATAGGAGCAATCAGAACAGTTACTTTGATGTACTGAATAATTACAAAGATTTTTAAATGCGATTTATTGTCGCCTCAATTAGCTTGATATCACTAAAACTATTATGTCTCAAAACAATTTAATATCAAATCGACGCTCGAGTGTCGGTGTCAAGGTTGGTTCCGTTCAAATTGGTGGTGGAGCACCCGTTGTGGTTCAATCCATGACCAATACTGATACAGTCAATGAAATTTCGACAACGGAACAAGTCGCCCAACTGGCACGTGCAGGCTCTGAGTTGGTTCGGATTACGGTTAATTCTGTTGAGGCAGCTAAGGCTGTACCGGGAATTCGTGCCAGATTGGATGATTTAGGTTGTCATGTGCCGCTGGTCGGAGATTTTCATTTTAATGGGCATAAACTGTTAACCAGTTATCCAGATTGCGCCAAGTCACTAGCGAAATTTCGTATCAATCCAGGTAATGTCGGCAAAGGAAAAAAGCGTGACGAACAGTTCTCAACATTGATTGAGACAGCATGCAAATATGATAAACCGGTTCGTATTGGCGTGAACTGGGGGAGTCTTGATCAAGAAATGTTGGCACGTATTATGGATGAAAATGCCAATTCAAGTGATCCGCAAGATGCAACTTATGTCATGCGCGAAGCGTTAATTACCTCAGCAATAGAAAGCGCAACTAAAGCGGAGGAAATCGGGCTTGATCGTAGCAAAATTGTTTTATCGTGTAAGGTCAGTGGTGTTCAAGATCTAATCTCCGTATATCGTGACCTGGCTGCTCGATGTGATTACGCATTGCACTTAGGACTTACTGAAGCAGGTATGGGATCTAAAGGTATTGTCGCGTCGACAGCAGCACTATCTATATTGTTGCAAGAAGGCATTGGTGACACGATTCGCATTTCACTAACACCTGAACCGGGTGGTTCACGTTCACGAGAAGTGATCGTGGCGCAAGAGATATTACAGACCATGGGCTTACGAGCATTTGTTCCATTGGTTGCAGCGTGTCCTGGTTGTGGTCGTACTACCAGTACTTATTTTCAGGAATTAGCCGAAAGTATTCAAGCCTATGTACGAGATGAAATGATCGTCTGGCGCGAGCAATATGTTGGTGTGGAGAATATGTCGTTAGCGGTGATGGGTTGTGTCGTGAATGGTCCGGGAGAAAGTAAACACGCTAATATTGGCATCAGTCTACCTGGTTCAGGAGAAAACCCCGTTGCGCCGGTTTATGTTGATGGCGAGAAAAAAGTGACATTAAAAGGAGACAATATCGCGGCAGAGTTTCGACAGATTGTTGATCAATATGTCAGCGAGAAATACCCGAGAAAAGTCAGCTGATGTCTAAAGTAGTCAAAGCAATACGCGGGATGAATGATATCCTGCCTGATCAGTCCTATCAGTGGGAGCATTTTGAACGAACGATTAATCAATGGTTGGCCATGTATGGTTATCGCAATATTCGCACACCGATCGTTGAACAGACTGATCTGTTTGTTCGCTCTATTGGGGAAGTTACGGATATTGTTGAAAAGGAGATGTATACGTTTGTTGACCATCTTAACAATGACAGTTTAACTTTGCGCCCGGAAGGTACTGCATCGTGTGTGCGTGCAGTGGTTGAACATAATTTATTATATGGTAGTCCACAAAGGCTTTATTACTCGGGTCCAATGTTTCGACACGAACGGCCTCAAAAAGGACGTTACCGGCAATTCCATCAGGTGGGTGTTGAAGCATTAGGTTATCCCGGTCCAGATGTTGATGCAGAATTGATTATCATGTGTGCTCGCTTATGGAAAATGCTGGGTATCACAGGTTTGCGATTGGAAATAGGTACGTTAGGAAACGTAGAATCAAGAGCGCTACATCGTGCACGTTTGATTCAATACTTTGAGCAACATGAAGCAGCACTTGATGAAGATGCTCGTCGTCGCTTACATACTAATCCGCTTCGCATATTGGATAGCAAGAACCCTAAAATGCATGGCATTATTGAATCAGCGCCAAAATTAATTGATGATTTAGATGAAGAGTCGCGTGTTCATTTCGAAACCTTGCAACATCTGTTGCGTGAACAAGGTGTTAATTTTGAAATCAACTTGCGTCTGGTTAGGGGACTCGATTATTACAATCGAACCGTATTCGAATGGGTCACAGATCGTTTGGGTGCGCAGGGTACTGTTTGTGCAGGTGGCCGATATGATGGCCTTATTGAACAAATTGGTGGGAAATCTGCACCTGCATGTGGCTTTGCCATGGGTGTCGAACGACTGCTGGCGTTAATGTTGGAATGTGGTGAAGAAATACCGCAATCTTTTCCTGATGTCTATATTGTGCACCAGGGTGAAACGGTGACCGATTATGCTTGGAAAGCGGCGGAATTCTTGCGTCATGAAGGGCTCAAATGCATTTTGCATTGTGGTGGTGGTAGTTTTAAATCACAAATGAAAAAGGCCGATGCGAGCGGCGCACGCCATGCAATAATTATTGGTGACAATGAAGTTCAAGCACAGCAAGTCACCATTAAACCTTTACGTGAGGCATCTGAACAGGCCAGTGTTGATCTGCAAGCGGTTGTTGCCTTAATCAGTAAAGATTGCAACTAAACGAAAGTGCTATGAAATTTGTAATTTATTCAGGAAAAAATAATGGCGACATATAATCTCGAAGAGCAAGATAAGATCGATGGTTTAAAAACTTGGTGGGATAAATTTGGTACTGCGATAACCATTGTGTTAACAGCCGTGTTGGTTACCATCGCTGGAAGCAAGATGTGGGAATACTATCAGCGTACACAGTCCCAGCAAGCCGCTGATCTTTATGTTTTATTGCAGCAAGTTCAAACCACTGAAGATGTAGCAAAAATTAATGATGCCGCACATCTATTGACAGAAGGTTTTTCATCAAGTGGCTATGCAGCCCGTGCAGCGTTAATTGCAGCGGCGGCCAGTGTTGATGCCGGTGAGAATAAGCTGGCTAAAGAAAATTTGCAGTGGATACTGGATAATGCCAAAGAACAAGAAATGCAAGAATTGGCACGTTTACGGTTGGCCGGTGTTTTGTTGGATGAAGAAAATAATCAGCAAGCATTGAGCTTATTAAATACGAAGCATAGTGAATCTTATGCCGGAGTTTATGCCGATTTGAAAGGGGATATATTTTTCGCCATGGAAAGATTTGATGATGCACGTCAAGCGTACCAAATAGCGATTGACAAAATGAATAAAGAAAATAGTTATTTCAATATTGTACAAATGAAATTAGATGCATTGGGAGATGCAGATTAATCCTCAATTTTATTGAACTGAAGTATATACCGTGTTTCTTCGACCTCATTTTTCCGTGATATTGATCGCTTTTATGCTGGTCGGCTGTAGTAATCTGCCCAGTATGAAAATGTTTGACACACTTGGTCACCAAATTGGCGATCTATTTGTCAAAGAAGAAAAGATTGAAATTGACAAAGAGGAATTAGAAGCACTTAAAGCACTTGATCGGATTCCATTATTATGGAGAAGTCGTGTCGGTGAGAGCGAGATTGCGGTTTTTTCATTAGCGACACATCAAGATGCCCTCTATGCGGCTGATGAAGATGGTGAGTTAACTCGCTTTGATGCGGTCACAGGTGATCAGATATGGCGTAACAAAACCAAAGAAAAATTTTCTGGTGGTGTGGGCGTTGGTGATGATATGGTGTTAGTAGGTACTTCCAAAGGTGAAGTATTTGCTTATAATGAGTCTGGTCATTCTCTTTGGAAAACACGGGTTACCAGTGAGATTTTAAGCCCTCCTCAAACAGATAGTGGCATTGTCGTAGTGCGTACGGTTGATAGTCGCGTATTCGGGTTAGATGCTGTTGATGGTTCGCGTAAATGGGTTTATCAAGGCGCTACGCCTTCATTGACTGTGCGCAGCACAGCTGGTGTGGCCATTTCACATGGAGCGGTATTTGCCGGATTTTCTGGTGGAAAAATGGCCGCTATGAGTTTATTTAATGGAAACATTGGCTGGGAAGTTGCCGTATCGCAACCTAAGGGAGTGACGGAATTGGAGCGCATGACCGACATTACCAGCAATCCAGTGATTGATGACCGAATCGTCTGTGCTGTTGCTTATCAGGGACGTTTATCTTGTACCGAAATTAATGAAGGCGTGCAAATATGGGCGCGTGAATCATCCAGTAATGCTGGTTTAGCAATGGATAATGACTACATCTATGTCAGTGAAGACAATGGTGTTGTCGCAGCTTACGATAAAAGAAGCGGCGCCGGAATGTGGAAACAAAGCCGATTGGGCAGTAAGAACTTATCTGCACCGTTGGTGATAGGGCACTATATCGTTGTTGGTGATGATCAAGGTTTTGTCAGTTTGTTAAGAAATTATGATGGTGTTGTCCTGGCACGAGCTGCAACAGACGGTAGTCCGATATTGGCAGCACCAAAACTGATACCCAATGGTTTTGCGGTACAAACGATTGAGGGTGGTATATACGCATTCGGCACTGATTTCTAATTTTTGCTTACCCTTTCTCCTTCTTTTCACCTGAAATACTAATTGCAGTACATCATGAAACCCACACTTGTATTAGTTGGCCGCCCCAACGTCGGAAAATCAACCTTATTTAATCGCTTAACACGTAGTCGTGATGCGATTGTAGCCAATATTCCAGGGTTAACACGTGATCGTCATTATGGGCATGGCCGGGTAGGGGATAGGCCATACCTGGTTATGGATACCGGTGGTTTTGAGCCTATTGTAAAGGATGGCATCATGCACGCGATGGCCAAGCAAACTTTGCAAGCTGTCGATGAAGCGGACAAGGTGCTGTTTATCGTTGACGGGCGTCAGGGTGTGACTGCTCAAGATAAGATTATTGCGGAACAATTAAGAAAATCCGGTCAAGATATTTTGTTGGTTGTTAACAAAACTGAAGGTATGGCAACGGCCGTTGTTACGGCTGAGTTTTTTGAGTTAGGCCTAGGAGAACCATGTGCCGTATCAGCCATGCATGGTGACAATATTAATGACTTGGCTGAATTGGCTTTAGAAAATTTCCCGCAAGTCGAGGAAGATCCTAAAAGCAAACATCCAAAAATAGCCATTGTGGGCCGACCAAATGTGGGTAAATCTACTCTGATTAATACACTGCTAGGTGAAGAGCGTGTGATTGCTTTTGATGAACCGGGAACCACACGAGACAGTATTTACATTGATTTCGAATATAAAGAGAAACATTACACTTTGATTGACACGGCTGGCTTACGTCGGCGAGGTAAGGTCAATGAGACGGTAGAAAAATTTTCTGTGATTAAGACGCTACAAACTGTAGAAGATGCCAATGTAGTCGTGTTGGTGTTAGATGCTCGATTAGAAGTTTCTGACCAAGATGCGCATATCGCAGGGTTTATTCTGGAAACTGGGCGAGCATTGGTGGTGGTTGTCAATAAATGGGATGGATTAGATGCCTATCAACGCGACACAATTAAGCGCGAACTAACACGCAAATTAGCTTTCCTAAGTTTCGCTAGATTGCACTATATTTCGGCATTAAAGGGCAGCGGTATGAGAAACTTATTGCCATCAATTGACGAAGCTTATGCCGCTGCGATGGCTAAATTGCCGACACCAAAGTTAACACGTGTACTAATGGCCGCTATTGAAAAACACCAGCCACCAAGGGGCGGGATGTCACGTCCAAAAATGCGCTACGCGCATCAAGGTGGTTCTAATCCGCCTTTAATTATCGTGCATGGCAGTATGTTGGAACATGTATCTGACACCTATAAGCGTTATCTGGAGAACACTTTTCGCGAAACCTTTAAGTTGGTTGGAACACCGCTGCGGGTTGATTTTAGAACGGGAAAAAATCCTTACGCTAATAAAAAACCTGCCCCTCTAACAGAAGTAGAAGCCAGGCAAGCCCATAGTCGTCGGCGGCGAAGTCGTAAGCGATGGGGGTAGCAGTTGTTTGGTTAGGTTAAAAACAAATCATAATTTGCACGTAACTATTCAGCTCACCTCTAGAATTCACCATTTCTGCGTTACAAAATGATCATTGACACGTGTAAACTTACATTTTGTGCCTTGAACTGATGAATTCTAGGGGCAATCAGAACAGCTATTACAATATACTGACTAGTTACATTTGCATTAGCTCATATTGATCTAACACGACACTAAATTAATCTCGTACGACCTGACAGTCGGTTTTCGGCCAAAACCGGCCAGTCAATTTTTTTCAATAGATCACTTACAATCTAGCTTTGTTACAATGAAAGCTATATTTATGTATTATCTTTAAAATTATAGAAATAGCATGCAACCCAAAGTATTGGATTTCATTTTTGACGTCTAGTTCTAGTTGGGCTTGAGTAGAACTCGAAATAGTTGAATGTTCATTGACCGCTTGAAGAGGAGATAACAGCAGGATGGCCATGAGTAAGAAGAGGACGCCCATGATTTTCTTTAATCAAGCGGAACTTGACAGTTTATGACTACAGTCAGCAAGCAGATCCAGAGCGCTGACGAGGCGATCTGTCGGAATATCGAATTGCTCGCTGATAAACGAGCATTGCTCTCCCAGAATATCCTCTCCCAGCTCCGGAACCTAGTCGAGGGTGTTGCTGTCCTTCTCCACGTGGGCTCACCGAATGCCGAATTTAACTACGCCGCGATAAAACCGGGACTCGACTTTGTCAAGAGAAAGGGAAAGCTCAACTTCCTCGACAAGTTCCACAAACTGATTCAGATAATTGCTTCCCATTATACCCTGGACGGGGATACTTCCGAGCGTTTGATGCTCAAGTACTACGAGTACCTCCACCGCATCCGCAGCTTGCTTCAAGACAACTGTGGAATCTCAGTGCTGGCGAACCTCGAGGACTTTCCGATTGACCTCGATCCGTCGCTGCGGGAGTACCACGAGAAGATCGCTGCAAGAATTGAGGCGATCCGTTCAACTTCACCTGATAGCAGTTACAGGCATCGGTACTACATCCACAAAATGCGCCCCTTCTTCGTTGGTGGTCGCATTTACCACGAGGTCACCTTCTACCGGGCTGTCAACAAGGTGAGCAAGTTCGACCGCATCATCGCCTTCACTGACATCGACATGACTGACAAGTACGCGGCCATGTTGACACTACAGCGGGACTCGATCGAAGTGCTCGGCCAGACGATGCCGATCACGATTGTCTGCGAGTGGGAGGTTTCGATCCGTCCGTGCGAGTTCGACAACTTCGCGCGTCTGCTTGGCATTACCATAAAAACACGTACCAACTCGGCGGAGTATCGCAACCTGATGCTGGGGCTGACGGTCGCCTCCGGCAGCCTGCTCGACCTGGTTGACATGCCCGACGACAAGTACACGTCGGCTAGAGCAGCAGGTACGGCTATCAACACCAAGCCGCAACTATTCCCAATACTGGATGAAGTGCGCCGGATCGTAAGGTCAGCCGCGCCAGGTCACAACGTCCTCAGATATCTCATGCTTCGGATGCACAACCAGATCATCAAGTCGCAGTACTGCCGGGAATGCTGTGATCGTCTCTCCGGGATGAAGCTTAAGTATGGCTGCATCCCCTTTGAGACCATGCCGTTCTGTACATCGTTGCCGGGGCATAATCCCCGGTACTGGGGCCTTGTCGAGAGCCTTGATACAACCGAACGGAAGCACGAGCTGCTAGCTCGACGTGTGAAAAACAACGTGGAACGTCACGGAATGCTCTACACCCCCGTGATCGACTTAGAGGAATTTGGAGACATCAACGACTTGGTCTCTATTTACAACAACGAGATTTACTACAAGCATACGGAGCGCCAGCTTGTGCTCGACAAGGGGCACATCTTCATCCGCGGGTATGAGAACGAAACCGTCTCCATTGTCGAGAAGCTTCAGAAGTACGCATCGTCCCGGATCGATGGCTACACTCAAGCCGTCGATCGCTGGTTCAATGAAACACCTCAAGGCATAGACGACCCGGTGAAGATGGATGCGCTCAAGCAGTTGTTCAGCCAGTCGCGCGTCGCCCTGATCTATGGGGCGGCTGGCACTGGCAAGTCGACGATGGTGAACCACATCGCGCACTACTTTGATGACAAGGACAAGCTTTTTCTCGCGCACACTAACCCGGCGATCGACAACCTCAAGCGCAAGGTAACAGCGGAGAACTCGGACTTCCGGACAATCAGCAGCCTGATTGGCAGGAAACCCTCCCGTCAGGAGTATGACCTTCTCGTTATCGACGAGTGCAGCACCGTAAGCAACACAGACCTGATCAAGGTGCTGGAGAAAACCTCCTTCAAGCTGCTCGTGCTCGTCGGTGACGTCTACCAGATTGAGTCGATACAGTTCGGCAACTGGTTCGGAATTATTCGTTCGTTCATCCCGGGCACATCGGTGTTTGAGCTCACGACGCCTTTCAGAACCAAGAACGACTCACTTTTGAGCTTCTGGAACAAGGTTCGAGCCATCAAAGATGACCTCGCCGAGATTATGGCCCGCAACAAATACTCAACCGTGCTCGACAAAACACTGTTAGAGACCCAAGGCCAGGACGAGATTATCCTTTGCTTGAACTACGACGGTCTATACGGCATCAACAACATCAACCGATTTCTGCAGAGCAGTAATACCGGTTCTGCAACCACCTGGCGCGACTCCACATACAAGATCGGTGATCCTGTTCTCTTCAATGAGACCGAGCGATTCCGACCGGTGATCTACAACAACCTGAAGGGCCGGATCGTAGGCATCGACCACCTTCCTGATCAGATCCAATTCGACGTTGAGCTTCCTTTATCGCTTAGTAATTTAGACGTCGTTGGTAATGAGCTCGAATGGATTGATGAATCGACTGTGCGCTTCTCCGTCTACGAGAAAGAAACAAGCGATGAGGACGACGACTCCCTGGACACCACTGTGCCATTCCAGGTGGCCTATGCTGTATCGATCCACAAGGCGCAGGGCCTCGAGTATGACTCCGTTAAGATCGTGATTACCGACGCCAATGAAGACGACGTCACACACAACATCTTCTACACAGCCGTAACTCGGGCACGTGATCGTCTGAAGATATTCTGGACGCCCGAGACACAGCAGGGTGTTTTACAGCACCTCCGCCGCAGCGCCAATCCAAAAGACGTCGTTCTTCTCGCTAGCCGTCAGGGCCTTACGCCGGTCAAAAGATGAGTTAAATGGACATCCACTTCCAAGGCTAAAACTTTTGCCATTAAAAAACATGGCTGGCATTAAGCTCACAAGAAGCCATGGATCAAAAACAAGCCACCGCTGAATCCTTCTTTTGTGTATTCCTGTTGAGCTCAGCTACCTTGAAGTGGAAGAAAAGTGCGATGGAGCGGTGACTTGAAATAGGGCCGCTCAACCATTCTTTCCAGCGAACCGCCTTCGGCGCCCACTGAATGCCGACATTATCACTAAAAAAGGATTTTGCCCTATCTTACCGTCCCCTTTGGGTCGTAAGCGGTATCTGGTGTTAATGTAACAGAGAAAGGCGGCTATCGGCCAATAGCGGACGTTTAGTTGATGTTGTAGGTCAACTTAGAATATATCCACTTTTGTCTATCTGGAAAACCGAGAAGTTGTTAAATAAAATAAGGCTATATCACCGTTAGTTGTGGGCCCACTGTAAAGAAATTCTGATTTTCGTTTGCAAACAGTTCATTGACCTAAAAATCAATTGTTACTATTTGTCAGCTAATCCATTGAGTTGCATGATTGCCAATAACTAACGGTGATATAGCCTAAAATAATGATTTAAAAAATCTCACGTAATTCATCAACCTGAGGGTGACGAGGATGATAAGCAACAATTTACAAATCTCAGAACCGATAGATGTCAAGATAGTTGTCGCCTAAAGTTGAATTTATGCAGCCTTATTTTCCACAATCTCGACTTGCTGCTTTTCTGGGTTAAGATGAACAATTCTTATCGGTTCCCAGTTTCTTATTTCGCCACTCCAACGGTT
>JAJFJJ010000137.1 GCA_021774195.1 Nitrosomonas sp.
ATGTTACGCACCTTAAAGGTGAACCACACTATGATGCTTATAGCACACTGTTCTTTATCTTTTGCTGCGTTGCACTTCGTTGTGAACTGGTTCACTTTTCACTGCGCCTTGCCAAAAATAAACAACAATGCACTCTAAGCACCATCCAACTGAAGATTCTAGGATTAAAATCAGTTCCGGTTTAATGCCTAACTTTTTAAGTTCAACGCTTACACCTCGTAATATTGATTATCTGTATCCCAGATTAATGGTATTAAACCCATAATTTGTAGAAAAAATAAAATATGGAATTGGAAAAAGAAATTATTAGTATAGTACGCGATGCGTTAGCCCTTGGTGATCGGGCCAACAACTTTAATACATCAACAACATTAGTAGGCGATATCCCAGAGTTTGACTCTATAGCCGTAGTGGCCATTATCTCAGCACTAGAAAAAAAGTATGATTGCACTTTTGATGATGATGAAATTAATGCGGATATATTTCAAACAATTGGCAGTTTGACTCAATTCGTCAAATCAAAATTACATCAATGATTATTCTTTATTTTGAACTGTGTAGAAAAGTTTCAATGACGGCACATAAAAGAACTCGGCTATGTTTATCGATAGTATGTCATCAGCTCAAATACAGTTAACAGGAGGTTGTCCGAGAATAGTGGTCGTAGCGAGGGTAAGTAGTTTTGAGGCAGATTTTTCGATCATTTGAGGCGAATAGTTGTTCTATTTAACGAAAATGATCGAGAAATCTGGCCAAAATAGCTTTCCCGCAGTAGATCATTCTATCCTCGGACAGCCTCCTAGTCGCCCCTAAATAACTTTTCAACCAATTGATTAATTTTATATAACATAGGCTTATGATCAAGATAATCAATGGAGATAGGGAAAAGTTTACCGCCTAGTTCTAAACGTAAGGAAGGAAATGAAAAGACTTTCATTTGGCGTACTGACTGAACTTCATGCAGAAGATCATTCTTTATCACAGGGCTATTTAGATCCTGCATAAACCGGTCCACATCTAAACCAACCTCCTCAGCACATTCTTGTAGCGTCTCTACCAACGATGGATTTTTAGCATTTCGATAATAGGCTAGCTGAATCACCCGTATCATCTCCTGCTCATACCGATCATCTTGTTTCTTTGCTGCCAAGACTGCTCTACAAGACGGGTAAGTCGAACGATAAGGAATATTTAATTTCCAGAAATCAAAATTAAATTGTACCCCAGGTACTGTATCTTCAATTTGTCGCCATGCCTGTTGAACCATATTTTGGGTTACTTTGGGCATTGGCTCGAATGAATCAAAGGCCAACCCCCCCAATAAATAAGAGACAGGCAAATCAACCGGCAACTCTTTTTGCAATGCTGTCCAACATTGTATAAACGCATAACACCAACTACACATCGGGTCATGAATGTAAAATAAACGCTTGTCGGACATGGTCACATAGCCATAGAATTTTGTAACTCTTGAATAACTTAAAACCTATATATTTGATTGTAATATATTCTGCATATCGAAGAATCTTGTGTTTTTAACTAAATGCAGGATGCAAGTATTCCTTGATTTGTGGCCGCGTAGCGGCGTGAGTTGCTATTCTCTAACCGTGCACCGTACAAGTGAAAACCTAGGAAATACCTAAATTTCCACTTTCCACGGGTATGACACTTTATCCAAAAGGTTTTAGAACATGCGCCTAACTTTCTTGGCGACACTTTCGTTAGACCAATTCCACTGCAAACAATACTCCGCCCCTAAAGTTGGATTTTGAATCTCAGTTTCTATTTTTGTTTCACCTGTAACAACAGGTGGCAACAAAGCTTCTTCCACACCATTTTTCTTACAAAATACTTTAGCAGAAGTAACCGGACGTCCCTTTGGCAATTCAACAATTAAATGCAGATTCCGTGTCTCATCATTCACAACATGAGACAAAACTCCTTCACTCTTTGTAAATGCATCCTGATAGTCGTACGACAATGCCATATCGAATCCACCAATCGCTTTTAATTCAGTCGGAATTTTTGCACACACATGATAGACGCCATCATCTTTCTTTTGATCGTCAATCGAAGCACCGTTCATTCTAAAATTACGAACTGAGCCAATTACCGGAATATCTCTAAACCAATAAATTTTATTGTCAACATGGCATGCTGCTGTCACTTGACTTTCAGTCTGGGTCGCTTTACTGCCTCCCGTATCATGCACCTTCAGTGTTTTCTGAAGATTGGAAATTGTAAATGCTGCTTTATTCTGCTTGAGCTGCTCAAAAATCAACAAAGCACCAGAAATCACAAACAATAGTCCTACTAAAAAGAAATCGCTAAATAGGATCACGATAATACCAAATACAATAGAAATTATATTGGCGTAAAAAACGAGTTGGTTATTTTTGTCAAACATTCAGGACTCCTTAATTAACAGGCGTAATTGTTATATATAGAGAGAACTGCACTTAATTCATAAGCTGATATAGAGACACGCACCCCTTATCACATCTTTATTTACTTGGTAATCGCCTGCTATTACCCGCAATTCATAATTTTCTGAAGCGCAGAGTTTATCAGAGAGAGGCATGCAAAAAAAGCAAGATTATATTTAGAAAGAAGTATTTCCTATAGATATCGGTTCATTTTAACTTTTAACCGCTAACAAATCATGGTTTTATACTGTTTCACCAAATAAGGTTGCCTTTATAAGCCATTAAAATTTTGTGCTATTTAGCTTCATGTATTTTTTTCAGAAACCTCAAGTGACCTATTGAAAAACAAATATGTGTTGTAGAAATTGACAACAATTGTTAATCTTTTCAGGCTACGATTAGAATCGTGGAACGATAAATGAAATTTACCGAACGAACTCAACAAGACTTCTCTTAACGGAATAGTATCTTTCTTCGTTGAAGTCATTAATCATTATGGAGCTAAACTGATGTCAAAAAAATCAATCAAACCAATTTCATTGGCTGTAGGCACCGCTTTTATAACTAGTCTGGCAGCTAGCAATGTAGCAGCGGGAACAGATAACAACACCAACCCATTTGCTATGGATGAACTATCCAGCGGATACATGCAACTTGCTTCTGGCTATGGTGACAAGTCAGACAAAGAAGGCAAGTGTGGCGAAGGAAAATGCGGCGAGAAAAAATCTGACAAAGAAGGAAAGTGCGGTGAAGGAAAGTGCGGTAGCGACGGTGAGATGAAGGAAAATATGGAAGGCAAATGTGGTGAGAAAAAATCTGACAAAGAAGGAAAATGCGGTGAAGGGAAATGTGGCGGCAGTAAGTAATTTGTACTGCGTATAAACCATGAACAATAAGCATTTTTCTATTCATGGCACTGGGCTGGGTCTGCGGCGATCGATGCTTCGTGAGCTGCAAGACCTGCCTATTGATCCAGTCAATCAAGTCAATTTCTGGGAAGTTGCGCCCGAGAATTGGATCAATGTCGGCGGCAATTACGGCAAAAAGTTTCGCAAACTCACCGAGCAGTTCCCGTTTATTTGCCACGGACTATCCCTCTCCATCGGAGGCCCATCACCATTAGATGAAGCTTTTGTACACCGATTAAAACACTTCATGCAAACCCATCAAATCCGTTGTTATAGTGAGCACTTAAGCTATTGCAGTGATGATGGCCATTTGTATGATCTATTGCCGATCCCTTTTACTGCAGAAGCAGTACATTATGTCGCTGACCGTATCAAACGCGTGCAAGACATTTTGGCACAACGTATCGCACTGGAAAATGTTTCTTACTATGCCGCACCGGGCCAGGAAATGACCGAAATTGACTTTCTTAATGCGGTATTGCAAGAAGCGGACTGCGATCTATTATTAGATGTGAACAACATCTATGTCAACAGCATCAACCACGGCTATGATGCGGAATCGTTCCTCCAACAAATACCCGCTGAACGCATCCGTTACATTCATATCGCCGGGCATTACAATGAGGCTGATGATCTTATTGTCGATACGCATGGTTCGGACGTCATAGACCCCGTATGGCAGCTATTAGAAAATACTTACCAACGTTTTGGTGTCATCCCGACTTTGCTTGAGCGTGATTTTAATATTCCACCGCTTGCAGAGTTAATGACTGAAGTAAACACCATCCATCAGCTACAATCAAAATGGCGAGTTCAAGTTGGCGACCACCTACAACACGGCTGAGCGCCCAAGTTTTGTAAAACGGCAATATGCCTTTTGCGCGCATATTCGAGATCCGCAAAAGCACCCTCACCCTGATGATGTCGAAAATCGACGCATGAAAATCTATCGGGAATTGTTTTACAACAATGTGGAAGGTTTTATTGCAAACACCTATCCGGTACTCCGCCGGATCATACCCGATGCACATTGGCACACTATCATCCGTGACTATTTTGCCAACCATTTATCGCACACACCCTTATTCCCAGAGATGCCGCGTGAGTTTCTTAAATACCTGGAGCATGAACGTACGCCTCATCCCAACGACCCAAATTTTATACTTGAACTAGCGCACTATGAATGGGTTGAACTCGCACTATCAATCCTTGATGAACGAATTGACACAAAACAAATTGACCCTAGCGGTGATTTACTAACAGGTGTTCCTGTAGTTTCACCTTTGGCATGGCAGTTCAGCTATCATTACCCCGTACATAAAATTAGTCCGGATTTTCAACCCAACGAGCCGGATGAGAACCAAACACATCTAGTCATCTACCGAGATGCATCGGATGAAGTTCATTTTATGGTACTCAACTCGGTCACAGCACGTCTTTTACAGTTAATTCAAGAAGACAATAACCACACTGGCAACACCTTATTGGCTAAAATTGCAGACGAACTTCAACACCCACAACCGGAAGTCGTCATCAAGGGTGGCACACAGATACTCAACGACCTTAAAAACCGTCGTGTACTTTTAGGCATTGCCACATAATTGTATTGGCGCCTCTAAGAATACTAATTTCATCCCAGCTGCTGTATTGCAAAGAACTTTGTAATTATTCAGTATATTTCAGTAACTGTTCTGATTGCCCCTAGAATTCATCAGTTCAAGGCGCAAAATGTGAGTTTACACGTGTAAATGATCATTTTGTAACACAGAAATGATGGATTCTAGGGGTAAGCTGAATAGTTACAAAACTTTTTTCTTACCTATCAATCACATGATGCACTACAAAACTTTTTTCGCGCCTAGCCTCTGGGCGAACACTGAATTTTTAAAAGTGCCAATAATTTAAAATTTATCTCAGCGTGCCCCCTACGCCTGATTGAAAATCGGTTAGAATACGTTTTTTAAGAATTTTATCGGGAGTCCCTGAATGTCGATGGCTGACCGCGATGGCGTAATTTGGTATGACGGAGAAATGGTACCCTGGCGGGACGCCAACACGCATATCCTCACGCATACGCTACATTATGGTCTAGGTGTTTTTGAAGGATTGCGTGCTTACGAAACAGCACGTGGCCCAGCAATTTTCCGTTTGCAGGAACACACTGACAGACTGTTTAACTCGGCGCATATTTTCATGATGAAAATGCCGTACGATAAAGAAACCATATTGCAAGCGCAATGTGACGTCATAAAGCAGAACAATCTTCATTCAGGCTATATCCGGCCGCTTGTTTTTTATGGTTCTGAAGCAATGGGACTTTCCGCCACCACTTTATCTGTTCATGTTGCTATTGCTGCATGGCCTTGGGGCACTTACTTAGGCGCTGAAAGTCTGGAAAACGGTATTCGTGTTAAAACATCCTCGTTTACCCGCCATCATGTCAACATCAACATGTGTCGCGCTAAATCGGTCACAACCTATGCCAACTCTATCCTTGCGCATCAAGAAGTGGCTCAGAATGGTTACCATGAAGCACTACTGTTGGATGTTGACGGTTATGTCGCAGAGGGCTCGGGTGAAAACATTTTTGTTATCAAACAAGGAAAAATTTACACGCCTGATCTCACTTCCTGTTTAGAAGGCATAACACGCGCTTCCATTATTGAACTGGCCGGAGAGATCGGTGTACCTGTGATTGAGAAACGCATCACAAGGGATGAAATCTACTGCGCGGACGAGGCATTCTTCACCGGTACCGCTGCTGAAGTTACACCGATTCGAGAACTTGATAATCGCATGATTGGCGATGGCAAGCGCGGTCCAATTACTACACAACTACAAACCTTATTTTTTGACTGCGTCAAAGGTAAGTCGCCTAATCATGACGATTGGCTCACTTATATTTGATGAGTCGCATTGGAGTAACTGATTATGACCCAACAAACTGATAACAAAGCACGTGAAATTGAAATCACCACGGATGAACTACCATTACATTGCCCTACACCGGCCATGAAACTATGGAATACACACCCGCGTGTATTTTTACCGATTGAAAACACCGGCGAAGCGCTTTGTCCTTATTGTGGCACACACTACACGCTAAAAGGCGGCGCTGTCGCTGGCCATCACTAGTCGGATATACCTGTACATTATGTTTTTAATTAGGGGGTGTTCTCAATTAGTAAATTATTGCTGTTGTCACTGAAAGGGTGCCATGCAAGGCATGCGGAGCGTCGTTTGGTTATTCCAAATAAGAGACAAATAACGCGGCATGGCACCCTTTCAGAGACAACCCGTAGGGCCTGGGCCCATTTTAGCCCTTTGCGGTGTTAGCGTTCGCTTATGTAGAATGACTGCATTGCGCTCATTCTGCCTTGCTAAGGACCAAAATGGCCTCCAGCAGTAACAGTTTACTAATTGAGAACACCCCCTAGTCCCGTTTTAAATTGGGCATTTAAATTTCAACCACTGGTACAATTTTCAGGATAGTCTCAACTCAATACAAATGACCACGACAAATATCGCCCATGAGATCTTTAAAGCTTATGATATACGCGGCATTGTTGACCGTGAATTAACTACTGACAGTGTTGAAGCTATTGGTCATGCTATTGGTTCTGAAGCCCGCGCACGAAATCTTCAATCTATTGCCATTGGACGCGACGGTAGGCTATCGGGAAAAGTGCTTTCTCAAGCTTTAGCACGCGGTATTCTAAAAAGTGGCGTTAACGTTATTGATACCGGCATGGTTGCCACACCGATGCTCTACTATGCCGCACATGAATTATGCCAATATTCTGGCGTGATGGTCACTGGCAGCCACAATCCACCGGAATACAATGGTTTCAAAATGGTTCTCGGTGGTGAAACTTTATCCGCCGATGCAATTCAGGCACTTCGTTTACGCATTGAAAACAACAATCTTAGTCACGGCGAAGGACAATATTCAGAACACCTGATTGCTGACGATTATCTTTCACGTGTAATCGGCGACATCAAACTTGAACGCCCTTTCAAAATTGTCGTCGATTGCGGAAATGGTGTCGCTGGTGCTTTTGCACCGGCACTTTATCGAAGCCTCGGCTGTGAAGTGACTGAATTATTCTGTACAGTAGATGGCGCCTTCCCTAACCACCACCCAGATCCATCCGCACCAAAAAATTTACAGGATGTGATTCATGCATTGGCAACCACCGACGCTGAAATAGGTTTAGCTTTTGATGGTGATGGTGACCGGCTCGGGATTGTCACTAAGGAAGGCAACATTATCTATCCCGACCGTCAATTAATGCTCTTTGCTGCGGACATCTTATCCAGAAACCCCGGCGGTAAAATTATTTTTGATGTCAAATGCACACGTAATCTCGCCCCTTGGATTGAGCAACATGGTGGCACACCGATCATGTGGAAAACAGGCCACTCTTTTATCAAAGCTCAACTCAATGAAACTAACGCATTAATGGCAGGTGAAATGAGCGGCCATTTCTTTTTCAAAGAACGATGGTATGGCTTTGATGATGCTTTATACGCTGGTGCTAGGCTACTTGAATTATTAAGCCATGAAGACAGTATTAGCGCGGTACTGCACGACCTGCCAGATACGATTAACACACCGGAACTACAAATCAAAGTTAATGAAGGCGAGAACCATGCTTTGATTGCTGAACTTCAAAAGACAGCACAATTCAATGACGCACAGCAAGTCATCACTATTGACGGCTTACGGGTCGAATATCAAGACGGTTTTGGTCTAGCACGTGCATCCAATACGACACCTGTCATCGTGCTACGTTTCGAAGCAGAAAATGAAGCCACATTGAAACGTATCCAACAAGATTTCCGCCATAATCTTTTGCGAGCTAAACCCGATGCTATTCTGCCGTTTTAACCACAGATAGTATCGATTATGCACCATGAAAATTGCCATTGCTCAAATTAATTGCACGGTTGGTGACATTGCAGGAAACACCGCAAAGATTATTAATGCCGTAAATTATGCCAAACAATCCGGTGCTGAATTAATTATCACACCGGAATTGGCATTATCAGGGTATCCACCGGCTGATTTATTACTGCGCAAAAACTTCAACATGGCTTGCGAGAAAGCACTCGCAAAATTAAGTCAGGAAATAACTAACATTACGCTGGTCGTTGGTCACCCCTGCTTCCTGCATGGCAAGCTCTACAACACAGCTTCTATTATTTGTAATGGTCGAATCATTAACCGTTACCACAAAAGAATCCTTTGTCAGCCCCCCTTCTTTAACGAAGATTACTATTTTGACGCCGGTTCTGAACCCTGTTGTTTTGAGCTTGGCGGTATTAAATTTGGCATTAATATTTGCTCCGACTTCTGGTTAGCCGACCCGCCCGCTTACCTTATTCATTCGGACATTGACGTGCTGCTGGTACTAAGTGCCTCGCCCTACTATATTGACAAGCAAGTCACCCGCTATCAAAACACCTATCAATTCGTTCAACAAACCGGCAAAACCGTCATACACGCCAACTTAGTTGGTGGACAAGATGAATTTGTCTTCGACGGCGCTTCATTTGTGATGAATTCACAAGGTAAAGTGACCCACCAGTTCGACGAATTCGCTGAAACAACTGAGCTGATTGAGTTACAAAATGTACAGCAGGTTAAAGGGCAAATAATGACGCCACGATCGTCTACTGCCAGCATCTATCAAGCACTTTGTTTGGCCGTAAAGGACTATGTCAACAAAAATGGATTTCCGAGCGTTCTATTAGGGCTTTCTGGCGGTGTCGATTCTGCGCTCACACTGGCAATTGCTGTTGACGCACTTGGTGCTGAAAAGGTAAAGACAGTCATGCTGCCATCACAATATACCGCTGATATCAGCTTACATGATGCCCAACAGATGGCGTCTTTATTGAACATCAAACATTATCAAAGCAGTATCAAGCCAATATTTGAACAATTACTGGAGACATTAGCAACGGATTTCCAGATTCAAACGGATGACTCAAGCAACAATACCATGCCGGAAAATCTACAAGCACGTATTCGAGGCGTATTAATCATGGCAATTTCAAATCAAACGGGGGCTTTGGTGCTAACTACAGGCAATAAATCCGAAATGGCGGTTGGATACTGCACGCTATATGGCGACATGGCAGGTGGTTTTGCAGTGCTCAAAGATGTCAGTAAATCCATGGTTTATCAATTGTGTGAATATCGCAATCAACAAGAACAAGTTATTCCGAAACGAATTATCCAACGCGCACCGTCTGCTGAGCTAAGACCTGACCAAACCGACCAAGACAGCTTACCCCCTTATGAGATCTTAGATGCGATCATCGAAGCATATGTGGAGCAAAACTGCTCGACAGATGAGATTATTGATAAAGGTTATAACGAAGCGGATGTTAAACAAACTATTCGCTTAATTCACCTCAACGAATACAAACGCCGTCAAGCACCGCTCGGTCCTCGAATCACACGACGTGATTTTGGCACCGCATGGCATTACCCCGTTACGTCCCGATACAAACCGTAAGGCCATAGCTACTCAACCGACATAATATAAACCATTTTGGTTCAAACTACACACCCGCACAATTGAACTTGGCTGACAAACGGTTATCATATCAACATGAAGTTAATTTATTTGATCATCGCGTTATCTTTTGTGTTTCCACCTAATATTTATGCGCATGAATTGCCAGACCTGGGCGATATCTCGCAAGCAACGATTACACCACGCGAAGAACGCCAAATTGGACTCCAAATCATGCGCCAGATCCGGGCCGACCCAAGCTATTTAGATGACCCAGAAATAGCCAGTTATCTAAACAGTCTAGGGCATAAATTAATCTCTAATTCAAAAGAAACTGAACCCGGTCAATCATTTGAATTTTTTGCGCTGCAAGACGCTAGCATTAACGCGTTTGCACTACCGGGTGGCTTCATGGGATTCAACAGCGGACTAATCATGGCTGCACAAAGCGAATCTGAACTCGCTGGCGTGATGGCCCATGAGATCGCACATGTCACGCAAAAGCATCTGGCACGTATGATTGCCGGACAAAAATACAGCATGATCACTTCATTGGCTGCACTGGCGTTAGCGATTATTGCTGCACGTTCCAATCCTCAAGCAGGAACAGCGGCCATTGTTCTCACACAAGCCAGTGCGATACAATCACAGCTCGATTTTACTCGCAAGCATGAAAAAGAAGCTGATCGTATCGGTCTGGGTATTCTGGTTGATGCCGGATTTGATCCACAAGGCATGGCTTCGTTCTTTGAGCGTTTGCAAATTGCTGGACGTTTCTATGAAAATGGCGCGCCATCCTATTTACGTACCCACCCATTAACTTATGAGCGTATTGCCGATATTCAGAGTCGCACTCAAGAAATAGCTTATCGCCAAGTACAAGATAGCACCGATTTTTTGCTGGTTCGCGCCAAATTACATGCATTTAATGGAAAACCAAAAGACGCAGTAAAACAATTTGAAGCACGATTAAAAGAAAGAAGGTATGCCAACGAAGCAGTCGAACGGTATGGTTATGTGATCGCCCTATTACGTGACAAAAAACACAAGCAAGCCGACCAAGAATTAATGAAGCTATATGACATTTTACAAAGTAATTCAAATAGCAAATTGTTATCAGATCATCAGCTCGGTAAAACAGTACGCGTTGAATCCAAAGATATTCAAGCCGGCGCTATGATCGAAACCCTGGCGGCTGGCGTAAAGCTAGCAAACGGCAAAAAGGATGAAGCATTTAGAATTTATCGCAAGGCACTTAACGTTTACCCACAACACCGCGCATTAATTCATGGTTACGCGCTAGCGTTATTACAGAATCAACAAGTTGAAGCAGCGCTTGAATTTATCAACAAACAATTAAAATACCATCACAATGATATTAATCTATACCGACTGCAAGCCCAGAGCTATTCTGCTTTAGGGGATCAGATGCTCAAGCACCGTGCTCAGGCAGAAGTCTATATCCACCAAGGTTATTTCGATGCAGCAATTGAACAATTAACCATTGCGCTTCAACATGACAATGGTAACTTCTATCAGCTCTCAACTGTTGAGGCACGACTAAAACAAATGCAAAAACGCAAGGCTGAAGATGAAGAATGAAGATCGATTACTTATTTAACAACAAAAATCATACGCCTTAACTTAATCCAACTTAAATCCACTCACTCAGGTAATATTGCACGCATTCCGCACCCATTGCGCCTAACAAAAATACTTAATTACTTACTTATGTTCCGTACCAAACACGTTGTTATTACATCAATACTAATCATCCTAGCAGGTTATTGGTATAGTGCAGACACCAAAGTCCCCGAAGATAACCAATACATTACTCGCACAATTGAACGGGGCAATATCGTACAAACTATTTCGGCCAATGGCACCCTAACCCCTGTGGTTCTGGTTAACGTCGGCACGCAAGTTTCCGGCACCGTCTACAAATTACATGTGGATTACAATGACCAAGTCGAAATTGGTCAGGTACTTGCTGAACTCGATCCCGCGTTATTACAAGCACAGTTACAGCAATCTGAAGCCAATTATTTAAGTGCGCAAGTGACTCATCGAATCGCCACCGACAAATTAAAACGCAACAAGATGTTACAAGAAAAAGGATTTATTTCACCTGAAGCATTAGATATTGTCGAACAAGAAGTAGACGCCGCACGCGCCCTACTTGCCGTCAATAAGGCCCAAGTAGAGCGCGATCGTGCTAATCTAAGTTACAGCATTATCAAATCGCCCATTTCCGGTGTCGTGATTGATCGTGATGTTGATATTGGGCAAACCGTCGCAGCCAATTTTCAAACCCCCATTTTATTTCAGATCGCGAAAGACCTACGCAAGATGCAAATTAATATCAGCGTGGCTGAAGCAGACATCGGCCAATTACATATTGATCAGCCGATTAACTTTACCGTCGATGCTTTTTTACAACGTACATTTACCGGAACCGTCAAACAAGTCCGCCTAAACCCAACCATTCAGGAAAATGTCGTCACCTACAACGTAGTCGCCATGGTTGATAACGATGACGGTCTTTTGCTACCCGGCATGACCGCTAACATTCACTTTGTCGTTGATCAACGAGAAGATATCTTGCGTGTCCCCAATGCGGCACTTCGCTATCAACCCAAAGATATTGATTCAACCCCTGCCGAAAAACAGACAAATCAGCCGGTATTATATCAATTGGTTGAAGAGAAACCTGTTCCCATCACAGTCACGACAGGAATTACCAATGGAAATTTCACAGAAATCATGAACAGTGAACTTCAAGCTGGTGACGCAGTGATTGTGCGTGAGCAATCAGATGCAAAAAAATCGGAAGCTAAATTCAGATTAAGAATGTTTTAATGTCTTCAGTACAACAAACCAACGCCTCACAAACACTGATCAAAATTGATAAGCTGTGCAAAAGTTATCGTCTGGACGGTGCCGATGGTCAGACAATCAGCACCCAAGTTTTGTTTGATGTTGATATTCAAATCCAGCAAGGTGAGTTTGTCGCAGTTATGGGCCATTCCGGGTCAGGTAAATCGACGCTGATGAATATACTTGGCTGCCTGGATACACCAACTAGCGGTTCATACTGGCTATCAGAGCGCAATGTCGCAACACTGTCAAACAATCAACTGGCAACGATTCGCAACCGCAATATTGGTTTTGTGTTTCAGGGCTTCAACTTACTCAAACGCATGAGCGCACTAGATAATGTTGCTATCCCGCTACTTTATGCCGGAATCAACCGCGCCAAAAGCCGCGAACGCGCATTAGAGCAATTACAACGAACAGGCCTGGAAAAGTTTGTCACGCATCACCCCAATCAACTATCCGGCGGGCAACAACAACGTGTAGCGATTAGCCGCGCATTAATTAATCAACCACCATTAATCCTAGCTGATGAACCAACCGGCAACCTAGATACACAAACCAGCCGCGAAATCATGACTCTATTTGAACAACTCAATAAAGAGCAAGGCATTACCATTGTACTAGTCACCCATGAAGATGATGTCGCCGCTTATGCCAATCGGTTGATACGCCTAAAGGACGGACGCGTGGTCCATGATCAACAACAACTCTCAGAAGAAAGCACCACATGAATTTTATCGCCATTATCGGTGAAGCGCTACGTGCACTCCGTCTCAATCGTTTACGCACCGGATTGACCATGCTTGGCATGATCATCGGGGTGGCTGCCGTGGTGTTAATGCTCTCGATTGGACAAGGCGCACAAACTAAAATTAACCAGTCAATTGAATCCATGGGTAGCAATCTTTTCCTGATTGTACCGGGCGCCACTTCTTCTGGCGGATTAAGCTTTGGCAGTGGCAGCATTAAGACCCTGACCATCAATGATTCTGCAGCCATTGCTGAGCTACCGGATATCAGTGCAACTGCGCCGGTTATCTCCGGCACCGCACAACTTAATTTCTCCGCTAAAAACTGGAGTACGGTCATCACCGGCACAACACCGGATTATTTTGATGTCGGCAATTGGGCATTTGAAGCTGGCGTGCCCTTTACTGAGGCCGATACACGCTCAGCTGCACGGGTTGTCGTATTGGGTGCCATCACCGCAGAAAACTTGTTTGGCACCGAAGATCCAATCGGGAAGACCATGCGCATTACCAACCGTCCCTTCTTAGTCGTTGGGGTATTAGCGGCCAAAGGACAAAGTCTCAGTGGACGAGATCAGGACGACAATGTGTTTATCCCCATCACCACCAGTGAACGTCAGATAACCGGCAACCAATTCCCCGGATCAATCCGTTATATGCTGGTGCAAGGGAAAACAGCAGAAACCATGGATGAAGCAGAAAATGAAATTATCCAATTACTACGCCAACGACACCGCATTTCCGGTGGTATGGAAAATGATTTCACCGTGCGTAATTTAACCGCCATTGCCGACGTCGCTACCGGAGCAGCAAAAATTATGTCAATTGTACTGGGCGCAATCGCCTCAGTATCGTTATTGGTTGGTGGTATAGGAATTATGAATATTATGCTGGTGTCTGTAACAGAACGCACCAGAGAAATCGGCATTCGGATGGCAATTGGCGCCAATCGACGTGCAATTCTGACACAGTTTTTGTTAGAAGCTATGATGATCTGCATCATGGGCGGATTAATCGGCGTATTATTAGGCGTTGGCGGGGCCTGGATCGTTAGTGAAGTAGCGGACATGCTTATTGTTATAACTTCGGGTATGATTGGTCTGGCTTTTTTCTTTGCATCAGCAGTAGGGGTATTTTTTGGTTTTTATCCTGCTAAAAAAGCGGCGTCACTAAAACCGGTTGATGCACTGCGTTATGAATAGCATAATAATAAGTAACTATTCAGATTGTCCCTAGAATTCATCAGTTCAAGGCACAAAATATGAGTTTACACGTGTAAATGATCATTTTGTAACGCAGAAATGGTGAATTCTAGGGGTGAGCTGAATAGATACAATAATAATTTATAAATAGAAAAATAGTATGCAACACATAATACACGGTAGCGTGAATATCCCTACCCATACAGTGCTTATTGTTACTTTACTTGAATCCCATTTATTTAAAAAAATATTAAATGGCGCAAGGGGAGTAATTCATGAATAAAGAAGACCGCTCCACATCTGAATTCCTTGAGATTGTTGTTGTTGAAAACAACAACCATATTATGACAATCGGCGAGATAAAAAACGCTTTGCACGAGCGTGGCTTCGGAATTCTGATGGCAATTGCCGCATTGCCCCTTTGCCTCCCAGTTCCAGTACCGCCTGGTTATACGACATTTTTCTCCATCCCGCTGTTTATTTTTTCATTGCAGATGATCTTTGGCATGCGAGCACCTTGGTTACCGGAATGGATTGAGAAAAAACAAATCAAACGTGCAAGTCTGGAAAAACTGATTACTAAGGCGAACCCTTGGCTACGTAAAATAGAAAAACATTTACAGCCGCGCCTGACCTATATCAGTGTACCTACCTGGGAAAGAATTGTCGGGATTTTCTCATTTGTTTTTGCGCTATCCATCTCTTTGCCGTTACCGTTAACAAACTTTCCGCCCGGATGGGGTATTCTCATCATGTCACTGGGGCTACTCAGTAAAGATGGCATTACCATCCTAATTGGCATGATTGTCGGGACAATCGGCGTCGGTATCACCATGGTGATTCTAGTACTACTTTGGATGGGTATGTCTTTACCGTCATTTTATTAAGGCTGCTTCTAAAATAGCTTTTCCACTGTAGATCATTATATTCTCGGACAGCTTCTTATCATCAAAAGTGCGACAATAGCGTTACACGAATTCAATATCTTGACTTGATGGATAACCTTTTTAACGCCGCCTACCGCTGCTTGACCACCGACAACATTAAAGAAAAATTACAACTCACCCAACAAACCGCACAGGCCTGGCGTGATTGTAAATTATCTTTAATATACACAGACGAACCGGCGTTAATTGACGCCCCCGGACGGCCAGAAAAACCCAACCTGGTGATGCCATCTGAAGTCCCTAAACGACGTTTAGGTTCAGAATCTGGTGTCACGGCCCTGGTTCATGCTGTCGCACATATCGAATTTAACGCCATCAATCTGGCCTGGGACGCTGTATATCGTTTCCGTAATTTACCCGAACAGTTTTATACAGACTGGGTCCGTGTTGCCGATGAAGAAGCGCGACATTTTAAATTGTTGCGTGCGCGTTTAAATGAACTTGGCTGCGATTATGGCGACTTTCCGGCCCATAACGGTTTATGGGAAATGGCGAAGAAAACTGCTTTTGACCCCATGGTACGTATGGCACTAGTCCCCCGCGTGCTTGAAGCCAGGGGATTAGACGTCACGCCTGGCATGATTGATCGCTTACGCCAAATTGGAGAAGATAGCACTGCTGCCATACTAGAAATTATCCTGCACGATGAAATCGGTCATGTAAAAATCGGTTCACACTGGTTTAACTATTTCTGCCAAAACCGGAAACTAGACGCGGCTCAAACATTCCGCCAATTAGTCGAGCAACACTACACCGGCCAATTATGCGGCCCATTTCACTATGAAGCCAGAAAAAAAGCAGGTTTTAGCGAAACAGAATTGGAAACAATGAGACAATTGGAAATATCGGTTAGAAATTCTCATTAGCATACTTGTGGCGATTCCTATCATAAAACCCATTGTACAAGACCCCGTATCACCACGACGCCGCTTTCTCATGCTACCGAGGTGTACGGATACTCTTCGGACGGGACTTTAACCCGTTAGATTAAACCTAGAAAAATCAGTTGACCGCTAAAACCGCATATAAGTGACTGAATTACAAATATGAAAACTAAGCGTTTTGCACACCATGAAGGTGATTGTAATAACGCTACACAGTTTTGCATTGAATCTTAGGCCACAATACGGTGTTGCCGCCCTTGCCAAGGACTACGGCCATTGGCTGCGAACGGCGCCTTGTCTTGTGACCTAAGATTCAATGCAAATTCTGTGTTCAACTGATTTTTCTAGGTTAAATGCTGTTACTGCGAACAGACTGACCCTTTCGATCTTTCGTGAATCTGATAAATTCGTAATTATTCAGTACATCAAAGTAACTGTTCAGATTGCTCCTATAATTCGTCAGTTCAAGGCACAAAATGTGAGTTTACACGTGTAAATGATCATTTTGTAACACCGAAATGGCGGATTATAGGGGTAAGCTGAATAGTT
>JAJFJJ010000138.1 GCA_021774195.1 Nitrosomonas sp.
ACTAGCGTCGCGTTGCATATTTCAATTTGTATTTATTGAGCGTAAAGGAGTTAGTCAAATGGAAAAGAAAACCACCCTCACTACCACAAACGGCGCACCCGTTGCCGACAATCAAAATGTTATGACAGCAGGTGCCCGGGGGCCGATGCTATTGCAAGATGTCTGGTATTTAGAAAAAATGGCGCACTTCGATCGTGAAGTTATTCCAGAGCGTCGTATGCATGCCAAAGGCTCGGCCGCTTATGGTAGTTTTACCGTAACGCATGACATCAGCCAATATACCAAGGCGAAATTGTTTTCTGAAATCGGCAAAAAAACGGAAGTATTTTTGCGCTTCTCAACAGTAGCTGGTGAACGTGGCGCAGCTGATGCAGAGCGTGATGTGCGTGGTTTCGCGGTCAAATTTTATACTGAGGAAGGCAACTGGGATCTTGTCGGTAACAATACGCCCGTCTTTTTCTTACGCGACCCACTCAAGTTTCCAGATTTAAATCACGCAGTCAAACGTGACCCTCGTACAAATCTGCGCAATGCGAATAATAACTGGGATTTCTGGACCTTGCTTCCCGAAGCGTTGCATCAGATTACGATCGTGATGAGTGACCGGGGTAATCCGCGCACATACCGCCATATGCATGGTTTTGGTAGCCATACTTTCAGTTTGATCAATGCAAATAATGAACGCTTTTGGGTGAAATTTCATTTTAAGTCCATGCAAGGTATTGAAAACCTGACCGACGCAGAATCAGCCGAGTTAATCGGTAAAGACCGCGAAAGTGCGCAACGGGATTTATATGAAAGTATTGAAAAAGGCGATTTTCCACGTTGGGAAATGAAAATACAAGTAATGCCGGAAAAAGAGGCAGACACCTATTCGATTAATCCATTTGACTTGACCAAAGTATGGCCGCACAGTGATTATCCTCTAATTGACGTCGGTGTATTGGAGCTGAATCGTAATCCTGAGAATTATTTTGCAGAAGTTGAGCAGTCTGCTTTTAACCCAGCGAATATTGTGCCGGGTATTGGTTTTTCACCGGATAAAATGTTGCAAGGCCGCTTGTTTGCTTATGGAGATGCACAGCGCTATCGGTTGGGTGTAAACCACAGCCACATTCCGGTCAATGCACCGCGATGCCCAATGCACAGCTACCATCGTGATGGTGCAATGCGTGTGGATGGTAATTTTGGTAGCACCAAAGGCTATGAACCCAATAGTCATGGCGAGTGGCAGGAACAGCCCAGCTGTAAAGAACCACCGTTGGCTATTCAAGGTGCCGCAGATCATTGGAATCATCGTGAAGACGATGATGACTACTACTCTCAGCCAGGTAACTTATTTCGTTTAATGAGCCCGGAAAAGCAGCAGTTGTTGTTTGAAAATACAGCACGCTCTGTTGGCGGAGCATCGGTCGAGATTCAAAAACGACATATCAGCAACTGCCTAAAGGCTGACCCGGATTACGGTAAGGGTGTGGCGGCAGCACTGGGTATTCGACTCGATGAAATAAGTTAAAGCTAATTGTTGAAATAATCTGTGCCGATATTAAGATCGGCGCAGATTAGGTCCGTTTCAACCTAAAATCCTCAGTTGGATGGTGTTTAGAGTGCGATATTGTTTCATGCAATGTGCAATGTGCAATGTGCAATGAGAAGTGAACGAGTTCACAATGAATTGCAACGCAGCAAAAGATAAAGAACAGTGTGCTATAAGCATCATAGCGTGGTTCAGCTTTAAGGTGCGTAACATTTGATAGGATATTTGTTTTATTTCACAAGACTAGCCAATGTTGAAGCGATCAACTGAAGAATTTAGGTTCAAGGCCACTATTATGATACTTTGGGTAGAAAAGGGTGAACCCTCGAAAAAATCAACCTTAAGGTAAAAGAAATGACATTGCAAATGATGGGATTTCCAGTGGTCTTGCAACAGCAATTGGAGTGGGGCGATATCGATGCTTTAAATCATATCAATAATGTGGTTTATTTTCGATATTTTGAAAATATCCGTTTGAAATATTTTGAGCGTATCGGGATGATGGAAGAAATGCAAAAAACCAAAATAGGACCAATTCTTGGCGCAACTGAGTGTAAATTTTTGAAGCCACTGACTTATCCAGATAGGATAACACTTGGCGCAACGGTAACTGAGATAAGAGAAAAACGATTGACGATGCGGTATCAGATTTATAGTCAGAAATTAGAAAAGATTGCTGCAGAGGGAAGCGCGGAAATCGTTTTTGTCGATTTTGTTACGGGACGGTCATGCTTGATTTCTGATACTTTCTTAGCCGCCATAAGAAATATTCAGGTTAGTGGATAAATTAAGTCGCTTAAGAACAATCTCAGTTTTTTTCCGTTAACAATAATTAAGGAAAATTTAGCAAAGGAGCCGTTTCTGCACAGAAACATAAATAAGTGTTGTGGTATACTGCTGGCACATTTTATTACGAATCATTTGTTGATTTGTTAATCAGAGTTTTTATGGCGGGCCTCCCCGCATTGCATGATGGTGAATCTGGTCAGGTCTGGAAGGAAGCAGCCACAGCTATTTTTTGCAAGTGCCGGGGGTCTGGCTCGCCACCCCACGCTATATCGCGGTATGCATTTTTACGCTACAGATTGGTTTGAAATAATCTATACAACTCTCCCATTACTTCAAAACAAACGTGTCACAAACTCAAGTCTTAGCACGTAAATGGCGGCCTAAAAATTTCGCTGAACTGGCCGGGCAGGAACATGTGGTCAGAGCGCTGAGTAATGCACTCACACAAAACAGATTGCATCATGCGTATTTGTTCACTGGAACAAGAGGAGTAGGAAAAACCACCGTCGCGCGTATTTTAGCTAAGGCACTCAATTGCGACGGAGGCGTGACTGCAACCCCTTGTGGTTCATGTTCCGCATGCGTTCAAATTGATGCTGGTCATTTTGTTGATTTAGTCGAGCTGGATGCCGCATCCAATACACAAGTGGACAATATGCGCGAGTTGTTGGAGAACGCGCTTTATGCGCCGACTGCGGCGCGTTACAAGATCTATATCATTGATGAAGTACATATGCTTTCGAAGTCGGCATTTAATGCCATGCTGAAAACTTTGGAAGAGCCGCCAGCACATGTTAAATTTGTACTTGCGACAACTGACCCGCAGAAAATTCCCGTCACAGTATTATCTCGTTGTTTACAGTTTAGCTTAAAACAAATTCCAATGTCTCAAATCGTTGAGCATCTTGAGAAGGTTTTGGCGGAGGAAAAGATTGTGTCTGATCGTGCCTCGTTAGGTTTAATTGCACGAGCAGCACAGGGTAGTATGCGTGACGCATTAAGTGTCTTGGATCAGGCCATTGCATTTGGCCAAGGTCAGGTGGAAGAATTTGCTGTGCGGGAAATGCTGGGGATCATTGATCAACGTTATTTGTACGATTTTCTTGATGCACTGTCTCGGAACGATGGTACTAAAATTTTGTCACTAGCTGATGAAATGGTGGCTAACTGTTTTTCATTTGATACTGCTTTGCAGGATCTGGCCGTATTATTGCATCGAATCACCATTGCGCAAACGGTGCCGCAAGCCATTGCTGAAGATTTGCCAGAATATGATCGATTGTTTGCCTTGGCAAAAGTGTTTATGCCGGAGGATGTTCAATTGTTTTATCAGATTGCACTACATGGGCGTGATGATTTGAGTCTAGCTCCAGATGAATATGCAGGTTTCACCATGACGTTAATGCGTATGTTGACGTTTATCCCGGAAGATTTGTCGATGACAGTTGCCTTGCAGCCTAATTTGCAACAGAAACCAGTAAAAAATAAACCGCAAGTGCAGCAGGAGCCAAAAATCTCAGAGTCTGAATCACATGGCTCTTCACATCATAAGCCATCTGAGTTCGCGAGTAATGATTGGCCGACGTTGGTTGGGCAATTGAAACTGTCCGGCATGACAAAAATGTTGGCGCAACATAGTGAGGCAAAAATATTATCTGCTGATAGAATTGAATTGTTTGTGCCAGAGATACATAAACATTTATTAGAAAGGAAATATCAAGAAAAGATTAAAAGCGCACTGGATAAGTATTATGGACATACAGTTAGCTTAAGTTTTTCTATAGGAAACTTGACGGGTATGACGCCGGTGGTATTGCAGCAAAAGCAAGATGAAGCCAGACAAGCTGACGCAATTGCCGCCATTGAGAAAGATCCAATTGTGCAAGAACTAGTTGAGAGCTTTGACGCGAAACTCGATGTTTCGTCAATTAAACCAATTAAAAATAACCAAGGAGATAGCAATGAGAGGTAATCTGGGCAATATGATGAAGCAGGCACAACAAGTGCAAGATGGGATGAAAAAGATGCAGGAGAAACTGGCGGCCATAGAGGTTGAAGGTCAATCCGGTGCCGGTATGGTTAAGGTCACCATGACTTGCCGCCATGATGTGAAAAGTATTCATATTGACGAGAGTCTGGTTGGTGATGACAAAGAAATGCTGGAAGATTTGATTGCAGCTGCATTTAATGATGCCGTTCGTCGTGTGGAAACAACATCACAAGAACAAATGGCTGAACTGACCGGTGGAATGGGTTTGCCGCCAGGAATGAAGCTACCATTCTAAAAGAATGGATAGATACGCGATGTATAATTCAAACTGTGGATCTTAGGTTCAATGAAAGTCAATCGGCCAATTAGAGTATCGAAGAAAAGATCAACACCCCCTCAGGTTACGCCTGAAATTAATGTTGCCACACATAAATTACAAAAATTGTTAGCACAAAAAGGGCTGGGTTCTCGGCGTGAAATGGAGGCATGGATTTCGGCCGGACGTGTCAGTGTTAATGGTAAAGTGGCAACTTTAGGT
>JAJFJJ010000139.1 GCA_021774195.1 Nitrosomonas sp.
CGGGTGTGTTTACAGCAGCAAAAGTTGATGTTAGTGGTGCGGCTAATCTTGCAGCAGCACTTGATCTTGCTGCTGCTGGAGACGGTAGTACTAATGCTACGTTGAAATGGTTTAATTTCGGTACAGATACATATGCTGTTCAGGATAAAACTGCTGGTGCAACATTCCTTGCAACAGATCAAGCGGTTAAACTCACGGGAACTTTGGATCTGTCTACATCGACATTTACCGAAGCAGCAAATACTCTGCTGTTTGCATAATCAGTCGAAAATTGCGGTATGGAGCGGATTAAGATACATATAACCATCTACCCGTAATGAATGTTAAAAAAACCTTCAGTCAAGTAATGACTGAAGGTTTTTTTATATTCTAGTAGAAGTATTAAAAAAATAAGGAATAGGGGGCGAGGGCACTGTCATTGAACTATAACTATATGATTTATTTTGCTCTCTTATAGGTAAAAAATGTAACTTGTTCTTTATTGAATAGTGAATAGGGGTCAGAGCCCTTAAAGTGTTTGATATCTGGTAAACAAAATATAATCTATGGGTACAGATTCGGTAGTAAGGTGATAAACGAAAGAAGAATCTGCCCGTAGCTAAAAATAAAAGATTTTTAGTTTGGCAATAGGCTGAGGGTTAAAGGATTATTAAAGTTGTCGAGCCCAATTATTAACGTAAGTAACGGAACAAGAGATAAATTGTCCAATTAAATATGAAGTATCGGTAAGATTGAGCAAGAACAATGTTAGGGGTAGAACTAGTACAATTTGAAATAAAGAAGTATAAAGAACAATGACAGATGACGAGTTAAAGGACTTAGTTGCGAGCCTTGCTGTTTCACAAAAAGAAACCGATGAACAGATGAGGCGTACTGACGAGCAGATGAAACGCACCGATGAGAAGCTAGAACGTATGGGAATAAATCTAGCAAATATAGGTAAGAACCAAGGCGATGTTGCTGAAGACTTCTTTTATCAAAGTTTAATCAGAAACAATCGACTGGGTAAGCTAAATTTTGATGATGTCACCAGGAATATGGAGAAACATCGAGGTGATATTCAAGAAGAATATGACCTTTTTATGACTAATGGCGATAGTATCGCCATTGTTGAAGTGAAATATAAGGCGCATCTAAAAGACATTGATAAATTGGATCGTAAGATCAAAAATTTCAAGAAATTATTTCCAATTTATAAAGACTATAAGTTATACGGTGCATTGGCTGCATTTCATATTAACGATGACGCTAAAGAAGAAACATTAAATCGTGGGTATTTTTCACTTCAAAGAAGTGGCGACATGGTTTGCAGTGAAAGTAGCGATAACCTAAAGGCTCATTAGGTTGGTTTAAATCTGTCTATCCCCTCCCCAATAAATTCCACATTAATTCATTATCTGTCACAAAGGTGTCATATATGGTCCGCCCCGTATTTTATTGTAATATCCAGAGTGTGGAAATTTATGGATTATGCGCACTATGAAATGACTGACACCTTTTTCTTTTTGTTCAAACTGTTAGTTGCATAGGGTCTGCTAAGGGCTAGTAAACAAAACTTCTTACCTTAATCCAGATGGCTGGCTCCTTTTCTGTTGTGTGGGTTTAATGTTTGATAATATCAAATTTGACCAGATACGTTAGCTTTCTTCAATACTCTAAACACTATAACTCAGCATTATGTCCCTCAAACTTCTAGAATCTTAAAAAGAGTTTAATAAATAAATGCTACCTCAAACCCAATACAGACATCTGGGAATGGATATCGTCAGAACTTTTGCCATTTTATCTGTACTTGTTGGGCATGGACTGATTTTTTTCGCTACATTTTATCATGTGGATCAGATAATTTTTCTGGCAGTTTTTGGAGTTGAGCTGTTTTTTGCTTTAAGTGGATTTCTTATAGGCAATATCTTAATAAAAATAAGTGAAAAAACATTAAACTTTTCAGACATTTTGCAATTCTGGATTAGGCGGTGGATGCGTACTATACCTTTGTATTTATTTATAGTTTTGCTGATTATGTTATTTAACGACAAATTTTATTTCAGTTATCTATTATTCACCCAGAATTATTATCCAGAACAATTAAAAGACTTTCCTGTTTCATGGTCACTCACTATAGAAGAGTGGTTTTATTTAATTTTTCCCTTATTGATGCTTTTAATTAGTAAAGTTGTTAATAAACGTAAGAGCAGTTTTAACCTTCCGCTGTCTATTACATTATTTATAGTCATACCATTATTACTCAGATATTTATCAATTGATAACACAGAAGATTGGGATAGTTCTATAAGAAAACAAATCCACCTTCGCCCTGATGGCATTGCTTATGGTGTTTTATTGGCCTATTTATATGATCGGTATAAAGAATCATTTATTAATGAAAGCTTTACGATTGTAAGTGGTGGTATTTTAACTAGTGGTTTTATTGTATTGTGGTGGTTATTTAATCAAAACATTAACATGTTCTCTGCTCAACCATCCCTATTTAACAATGTAATTTTTTATCCATTGATCAACATTTATTCTACTATTTTTGTTGCTTATTTCATTCGTTTTCAGAATTATTCAGCTTCAAGTCTTCAAAAATATATTTTGTTCATTAGCTTGATTAGCTATTCACTTTATTTGGTACATTTCCCAATTTACATTTGGTTTTCAAAATATGCAACCACACCCTTACTTGCTTTTTTATATCTTGCTATCTCAATTATATTTATAATAGTAATAGGTGCAATATTGTATAAAAGTATTGAAAAACCATTCATTGATTTGCGTAACAAGTGGACTTCCAAGAAAGTAACAACTCATATATAGAGGCATCAAACATTACCCCGATTGCCCCTTAAAAGTTTCCCATTCTTACGTGTAAATTTGACGGTAAATCAAAAGATTTTGATTTAATCCATAGACATTCGAACCATTCCCGCTGCAGCATGGAATCGGTCAAATTAATGATTCTTTTTCGACTGTCATGTGTGATATGTTACCAGCCTTGGTAAATAGTTGGTAGCGTAGAGTTTTGAGGGTGTGTTGAACATTAGGCTTATCAGAAACGGTGTCGCCACTTCTCTGAATGCCTTCCCATTTGCCGATATATAAATTGCCCTGATAGTTTTTAGTTAACCAGAAACTATCAGGGCAAGTAGATCATTCACCTAACGCATGTAAAGTGATTTATTCATGCCTTAGTGATCATGTCCGTGACCATTGTCATCGCCATGATGTCCGTGGTCACTATCGTCGTCATGTCCATGTCCGTGCCCATGTCCTTCTCCATGCATTTGTTCCATCATGTGGTGCAATTCTTCTGCATCTAAGAAACGGTCGTTGTTATGATCATGTTCATCAAATTTTTGGCCATGGTGTTTCATAAATTCAGTTCTACTAATTTGACCATCTCCGTTAGTGTCCATTTTGGAGATCATATGGTTGCAATGATCGCATTCGTGTGCAAAAACTGGTGTGGCCAACGACATTAAAGAAACTGTTCCGATGGCAAGTGTTGTTAATTTTAGTTTGTGGAGCATGTTGTTTCTCCTTAAAAAATGAATAAAATATAGATCGACCTGTACGTATTTAATACGTGCGCATTAGAAAAATGAGAATTGTTAAAAAGCTATGCAAGCCTCCCTGCTAAATATAAATGAGCGCACTTAAGCATTTATAAAATGTTCGCGATAATATTTTAGCTCATTAATCGAATCATAAATATCGGCCAGTGCCTCATGTTTTCCTTCTTTTTTCAAACCTTTTGCTAGTTCGGGCTTCCAGCGTTTGACCAATTCCTTGAAAGTACTGACATCAAGGTTGCGGTAATGAAAATATTCTTCTAATTGCGGCATCCAGCGTGCCATAAAACGACGATCTTGACAAATTGAGTTGCCGCACATTGGGGAAATGCCAGATGCAATATAGGTTTTTAAGAATGTAAGCATTTGAGCTTCGACAGCTAACTCATCAAGATTAGAAGTCTTTACTTTGTCAATCAGGCCGGATTTAGAGTGTGTAGACGTGTTCCATTTGTCCATACCGGCTAATATTGCATCAGGTTGATGCACGGCCAGTACAGGACCTTCAGCTACTGTATTTAATTGTGAGTCGGTAATCACTAAAGCGACTTCAATAATACGGTCAGTATCTGGATTGAGTCCAGTCATTTCCATGTCGATCCAGATGAGGTTGTTGCTATCTTGTGCCATAATAAGTTTTTTTGAATTTGATCAGCCCCATTGTGTCATATTGATTGAAATTCGTCACTTTATCCATGTAGACATTGAAGGCGCGATAGCTTATGCAAACATTTACTTTGATTTTTCTTGCGGCATTATTATTAACTACCTTGACACAAGTTTGGCTGGCAATGCGGCATATTCGGCATATTCGCGAACATCAAAATAAAGTGCCTGATGATTTCGCGAGTCAGATTAGTCTGGATGATCATCAGAAAGCGGCGAATTATACCTGTGCTAAAACACGTGCAGAGTATCCAGGTATTTTGCTAAACATTACATTGTTGCTGATTTTTACATTGGGCGGTGGTTTGACTGCATTAAGTAGTTTCTGGTTGGGTTGGTTTAGTGATCCGATGACACATGGAATGGTGTTGATTGTCACTACTTTTATGCTAATAAGTATTGCTGGTATTCCACTGAGTTATTACAGTACCTTTGTTATCGAAGAGAAATATGGTTTTAATAAAATGACGCCCGCAATGTTTTTTTCCGACTTAGTTAAGCATGCTGTGCTGAGTTTAATATTGGGAGTGCCACTGTTGTTTTGTATCTTATGGTTAATGGAAAAAATGGGTGCAAACTGGTGGTTGTATGCATGGTTTGCCTGGATTACGTTTAATTTATTTGTTTTGGCGATTTATCCAACCTGGATTGCGCCTTTTTTTAATAAATTTACACCGTTAGAGGATGCCACAATGAAAACGCGCATAGAGCAATTACTAAAAAAATGTGGCTTCAAATCTAGTGGGTTGTTTGTCATGGATGGTTCGCGTCGAAGTAGTCATGGCAATGCTTATTTCACTGGCTTTGGAAAAACTAAACGGATTGTGTTTTTTGATACTTTATTGTCTCGTCTTAAACCAGCAGAGGTTGAAGCCGTTTTGGCGCATGAGTTGGGGCATTTTAAACATCGTCATGTTTTCAAGCGGATCGTGACATCATTTGTCATGAGTTTGGTTTTTTTGTGGGTATTAGGTTATTTAATGGAACAGAGTTGGTTTTATGATGGGTTAGGTGTATCGGTATCGTCCGTACCTTCAACGGCTATGGCGTTACTGTTATTTTTCTTAATCATGCCAGTGTTTACATTTTTATTGCATCCGCTATCCAGTATTTATTCACGTAAACATGAATTCGAGGCGGATGCCTACGCAGCTCAGCAGGCATCGGCAGATGATTTAATTCGTGCATTGGTTAAGTTGTATCAAGACAATGCGGCAACATTAACGCCCGATCCATTACATTCCGCATTTTATGATTCTCACCCACCTGCGGCTATTCGGGTGGCGCATCTTCAAGGGCAGGAGCATTGATGGATAAGCCAGTTTGCGACTTAACAACCAAACAATGCAAACCTTGTGAAGGCGGCGTGCCGCCACTTTCTGCAGAACAAGTAGCTGAGTTTCTACTTCAACTTGAAGGTTGGGAGCGAGAGCAAAAGCAGATCACTAAAACATACGCATTCAAGAACTATTATCAGACCATGGCGTTCGTCAATGCGGTTGCATGGGTTTCACATCGTGAAGATCATCATCCGGATATGATGGTTGGTTACAATGAGTGTGTTGTTACCTACATCACGCATGCGATTGGTGGACTGTCGGAAAATGATTTTATTTGTGCAGCTAAACTTGATAAATTGTTTACCATTTGAGTGCTGTAGCTAAAAACAGTCAAAAAAAGTCACAGTTGATCAACGGCCAAGTGATTGCAGCGTTTGGGCGACATTTTTCTATAGAAACAGAAGATGGGGAGGTTTTGTCTTGTGTGATGCGTGGAAAAAGGACAGGCTTGGCCTGCGGTGATCAAGTCGAAATAAAGTCAACCACACCCGGGCAAGGTGTTATAGAACGAATTAAAGTGCGTAAAACATTGCTATATCGTAGTGATGCATTCAAAGAAAAGCTGATTGCTGCCAATGTGTCGCAGATTATAATTGTAGTGGCTGCGGTACCGAGCTTTAGTGAAGAATTGATTACGCGCTGCCTTGTCGCAGCGGAAAGCGAGGGTATTCGGGTGTTAATTGTGTTGAATAAAGCAGATTTGATTGAACCGACAAGTGCGGCAGCTGATAAGCTGTCCTTGTATAAAGAGTTAGGTTATTCTTTAATACAAATTAGCGCCCAGGAAGACATTTCAGAACTTTATCCCTATCTACAGGGGCAGTTGAGTGTGTTAGCGGGGCAATCAGGTATGGGTAAGTCAACATTGCTTAATACCTTGGTTCCACAAGCAAAACGAGCGACTGCGGAAATCTCGGAGGCACTTGATTCCGGGTGTCACACAACGACTCATTCGCGTCTTTATCATATCAATTCAGATAGTGACATTATCGATTCGCCAGGTATCCAGGAATTTGGTTTAAATCATATTAAAGCTGAGAATCTAGCGTGGGGGTTTGTCGAGTTCCATCCATATATTGGGCACTGTAAATTTAATAATTGTCGGCATGTTAGTGAACCGGGGTGTGTCCTGATGCAAGCGACGCAAGACGGAAAGATTAGTAAAAGGCGCTTGGTTTTTTATCATAAATTATTGAACCATTAATCGGGGTTAGAAAATGTGACGCCTTTTCCTTGCAGTAATACACTCCTGATTTCGGTGGGCAGCGTGATGGAGGTTATCGCTGTGATATTAGACTATGACGGATATTGAGGTTCTTTTGTGAGATTAACGGATGCATAAATATTTACTGACGATTTTTTTAATAGCGCAAGCGATTCCGGCTCATACTGCATGGGAGCAAGTGGATGCTGCTGTAAAGAAAGGGGAAGCCCATTTTTTTGACTCAGATACGATGCGTAGAGAGGGTCATTCTTTCAGGGTTTGGGTGTTATCGAACTATGATGAAGAGCGGGTAGGTGGTTATCGTTCGGTGAAAACCTTCTATGAGTTTGATTGTCTGCAAAGAAAGGCTCGTTCGCAAACGATGCTTCTTTATCCGGATGTTATGGCGCAAGGTGAGGTGATCGGTGCTCATCATGAAGAATCGAAAGAATGGTTTAGCTTCTCATCAAGTTCGGTTTTTGGCCGAATATTACAGATTGTATGTGTCAACTAAGTGTCACGGGTGCCACCTATTTGCAACGTTGCCCATGGCACTTCGCATTCGCCTGATTCAGTAGCAATATAAGCAGAGTCATCAGTAATTGTGACTGATATATCCATAGTGCGTTGTACCAACGCAGCTAATGCCTGAGTTTTGTCCCATGGAAATCGGAAAACATAAGCATTCAAAGGGCTAAATTTTTCACGTTCCTGGTTCCACCACACATCTGACTTTGTATTAAAACTGTAAACCTTCACGGTAGACGCGAGTCCCCTCGCCTTTTTTATGCGATCAGAGGCAGGTTCACCAACATCAATCCATAGTGAAACCTGATTATCCAGTGTACGCGCCCAGATATCGGGTTCTTCCGCTGTGCTAAGCCCCTTAGTGAAGGACAGGTTGTCTTGCGCGTTAATACAAAACGCTAAAATCCGAGCCATCATTCTTTCCATTGTTTCAGAAGGATGCCGGGCAACTGTTAAATTAAGCGTGTCATAATAATTGCGATCAAGATCAGTCAGTGCAATTTTAAATTTGTAAATGGTAGGTTTTAATGCCACGCAATTATCCTTGGTTTTTTTGGAAATAGGAAAAAGATTTAAATTCAGCTTAAATATTTCCAGCAGGTTTGTATAAAAAAATTGGGTTCAGTGCTGAATTGTTTCCAAGTTTGATTGCTGCAATGATAACAGTTTGTCGCTAGAAACAAATGAGTTGGATCGGAGATATATTAGCGACCCATAAAAGTAAAATTTTCCACTTAAAATCAATCATGTATTTTATTGATTGTTTTAGGTGTGATCGTAACTTCAAAACAAGTTTGATGATGGCGCTATCACATCTAGCAAAAAAATTATAGAGAATTGGATCGTCAGCTAAAAAGGATGAAACTTTGGTTGTTTTAGTGGTTGGTAAGTTGTGAGTAACTTCTTGAATAAAAATTGATAATTTAACGCAGTAAATTCAATTAAAAATAATGAATTAATTTGTTATACAATCGTGCGTTGAGTTGTTCGAGCGAAATTGCTGGGCATACATGAATCGTTGTTTTTGGAATTACTGATTATCTGGGCCATAATAGAACTAGCGGCATAGGGTTCTTGTACCTAGTCGTTAGGCATTGGTTCATGGGTTCATCAACAGTTCCTTGGACTCGCATATAAAAATTTTAGAAATTGGAGAAATTATGAAAGAAACATCTAAGTATGGATGGGTTGCAAAATTAGGCGGGGCGATTTTAGCGGCTTTTTTAGCGCTACCAGCGCATGCGCAGTTAATGCTCGCTCATGAAGGTCATCATGACGCTGGTGGGTGTACGATTAGTGGTGCCGAATTTCCGATATCATTTAGCGGTTATGAGGTGCCTGATAATAATTTACCGCCACTGCATTCATATTGTTCCAATATACCTGAGCCAGGTAGAGTGCAGCTGGCAATTGAGCTGCCAGATTGGGATTCACGCGAAATACCATTGGCTGTGCGTTTGGTGGAAGCTGGGCATAGTGGTCATGGTGGTGGACATAGCGGTCATAGCGACAGTGCAGAATCAGCTGTAAGTAGTGACGAAGATGAAGATGAGCACGCAGGGCACGATGGTCATGATATGCATAATATGGCCGATATGGACGGGCATGACGCGGCTGATTTTTTCGAGCATGGTATCGTTTATATGCCATATGAAGCGCACCCTTCAGGTATTATTGTGGTGCACGCAACGCTGGATAAAGGACACTATGAACTCCTGTTGGAAAGACAGGATGATGCAGGTAAAGTTGTCGTTGCTGGACGTATCCCGTTTGGTGTCGGCGGTAAAGGTGGTCATGGTGGTCATGGTGGTGGTTTGGGATTGATGGAGTTCATTTTGTTATTATTAGTTGCGGTGGGTGGTGGTTTTTATTTCATGCATCGTAGAAAACAAAAGGCAGCAGAAAGCAAGTCTTAATGACTGTTAGAGTTTGATTTCTGGAAGTCGAAGGCCAGTCGAATTATCTTGACAGTGCACGGTTGACTAAGTAATCTTACTAGTTGTCTGCTTGATAAAAGTGGCTGGTTAAATAGTGCAGTGGGCGTAGAATCCACAAGCTATTGAAATGGCCAAAGAAAAGACACTGGAAAACAATTTTGGAACGATAAAGGAGAGAGAAATGGTTGCCAAGCTATGGCTGAAGTTGGCGATGTTAGCGAGCGTGATGGTGTTTATGGCCTCAGCGCACGCGAACTTCCCGACAGTACCGGATGAGACATTTGAAGCACTG
>JAJFJJ010000140.1 GCA_021774195.1 Nitrosomonas sp.
CCACACATATGTCCACCCGCTTCTTCCAGAATTAAACAACCTGCGGCATAATCCCAAGGTTTCTGCTCGCCATGTAAATACAGGTCAAAATAACCAGCTGCCGTGTAACACCATTCCAACGCGCTCGCTCCATAACTACGCTGAGATGAATAAGGCGGGTTCGCTGCAATCTTTTCTACCAATTTCCGATCCAACCGCTTTAAATCAATATGTGCAATCGCTCCAGACAATATAGGTACATGCTGATTAATCGGTAACAATTTCCCATTTAGATAAGCACCGCAACCTTTCTTGGCATAAAACATTTCATTTGTAATAGGATTATAAACAACCCCTAAAATACTTTTACCTTGCTGCATCAGTGCCACTGAAATTGCAAAATATGGTAACCCATTGAGAAAATTGGAAGTGCCATCAATTGGATCCACACTCCACAAACCAACGTCTCCTGCTGCCCACTGTTCCCGCTGCACCTGCTCAGACATTTCCTCACCCAACTGGGCGCAAGGGTAAATCTTTTGCAACTCTCGCAACAACACTTCTTGTGCGATAAGATCCGCATCTGAGAAAAAACTACCGTCTGGTTTAAACTCTCGCGCCATCTGTAAATAACGCGGCATGATTTCCTCGTGCGCAACCTTTTTAACAACAGCAATCACTGCATCCAGCATTTTCAACTTAACCGCCACTTGATCGGGCAACCAATACTGAGCATTTGATCCACGGGTCCCCGGCCAGTTATAGCAACCTGCAGCAAACCCTCAAGTAATACTAATCCGTTATTTGCTTTTGACAGAACCACGCCATTAAATTTTAGGAGAAATATAATGATGTATCTTTTTGTGGTAATTTGACTATCGAGTATTATTTGCATTTAATTTAATGAAAAATGGCAAGTATACCCAAAGATTATAATTCGCTTATTCTGATTTTTTTAAAGCAGCAATCTCTTCTCTGCATCTCAATGGCCTTCGTCTTGCTGTAGAAAACATCAAAATCTGTAACTCCCTTGTTCATTTGGTTGTATTCATAAAGAATTAAAGATATCAGACCAAGCATTCCAACACCACCCAAATCAAAATCATCCTATCTGATAAAAAATAGGGCTCCCTGACCAGAGTTTGAACCTGGGACAAACGGAATAATAGTTTGGTTGGTACGCCACCCATCAAAGCTCCCCGTTAAGAACTTCAATTAAGCTTCAAAGGTTCAGCCAGCTTGATTTATGAGAATGTCGATGGTATCCAAAGATCAAGTTGGCTGACCCCTTGATTCTTTTGTCTAAAAAAACTAAAGAGAGACAGACCAATCGAGTCTGACCCCATTGGTTTGTTGGACCCCATTGGTTTGTTGGTTTGTGCAGATGGTTGACTGGTGCGGAACATGTGAGTCCGATGCCGGAGATAATGATATAACGGGCGCGAGATTTATAATGACGGTGGATGATTTAAATTTTAATGCTGTTTTGCAGCAGGGGATCATTTGTACTATTGACAGGAGCAGGCTAATGGGTGACCCCATTGGTTTTATTCAGTACCTTTTTTTGTGAGGGCGAAATGAATTGTGAAAGTCAGCGCTATCTTAATTATTGGCGGCACACGGTTTCACCATTAATGACTTAGAATCCTGCCGATATTGCATCTGGCAGAAAGTCATTTACCGAGCCGACAAGAGCTATGGAATCACCGTCATAAAAATAAATACTCTCATTTTTCTCACCAAGAGCATTGCCATTTTCATATAGGCGAGCATAGTAACCAGATATCTCTTGTGATTGTGGATTGCCGGGAAAAAGATCATCATAGACACTTTCTGCCCAATTAAACAAGCGATCTGGTGAGGGCACGACATCACCAATCACTAAGGCTTTGTTTGCGCTTAGAGAGTTGGCCGCACCCGGTACGGGAAGGGTTAAGGTGGCATCGTTTCCGCTAGCATCTTGTATCGTACCGCCATTTAATGCTAATGCTGTGGTGCTCTGGTGATTTAAATCAGCACTGCTATCGCCCACCTGCACGGTATAGTTAAATGTCAGTGTGTTAGTGCCTGACCCACTGGTGTAATTGACGACACGGTCGGTGGTGCCGGTTTCTAGTGTCAAACTGGGAGTGCCACCTGTTGTCGCCACATTGACCATATCGCTAAATTGTACGGTCACTACTACGACATCTCCTGCTTTGTAACTACCGTCGGCTGTGATGGAGGTGACGTTGCCCACGGTCGTGGCGATGTTGTTCACGGTCGAGGTATTCAAAAAAAACAGCGTGTTTCCGTTTTCACTGCCCACGAACGCATCCAGGTCGCCGTCACCGTCGATATCGACAAAGGTGGGGCTGGCATAGGAACCCACATTAGTCAAGCCGAACGGATTAGTGATGACAGCAGCAAATGCAGGGCTGCTGGCCGTCCCGGTATTGCTAAAAAACAGCGTGTTGCCGGCACTATTCCCCACGAACGCATCCAAGTCACCGTCGCCGTCGATATCGACAAAGGTGGGGCTGGAATCGATACCCGCATCAGTCAAGCCGAACGGATTAGTGACGGCAGCGGCAAATGCAGGGCTGCTGGTCGTCCCGGTGTTGCTAAAAAACAGCGTGTTGCCGACAGTATTACCCAGCAACGCATCCAGGTCGCCGTCGCCGTCGATATCGACAAAGGTGGGGTTGGCATACCGACCTACATTAGTCAAGCCGAACGGGTTAGTGGTGGCAGCGGCAAACGCAGGGTTGCTGGCCGTCCCTGTGTTTCTAAAAAACAGCGTGTTGCCGACAGTATTACCCACGAACGCATCCAGGTCGCCGTCGCCGTCGATATCGACAAAGGCGGGGTTGGCATAGGTACCCACATTAGCCAAGCCAAACGGGTTAGATAGGTTGCTGACGTTTGTTATGGCAAATGCAGGACTGCTGACCGTCCCGGTGTTGCTAAAGAACCGCGTGTTGCCGACACTATTCCCAATGAACGCATCCAGGTCGCCGTCGCCGTCGATATCGACAAAGGTGGGACTGGCACTGAAACCCACATTAGTCAAGCCGAACTGATTGGTGGTTAAGGTAAAGTTAGGTGTCGTTGGCATGATCAATTCTCCGAATTAATTATTGTTTATGGGTTGTGGCGCACTTGAAGGTTGAATGTGGCAAACTAACAGGGACATGCATTACGTTTTACATTATAGTATTATAGTAACTTTGCTCTATCTTACCATTAACTCAGATACATAGGACACACTAATGCTAATGGCAAGGCCTTTACACATAGAATTCTCCGGAGCGTTGAATCATGTGACGGCACGCGGTAATACGCAAAACGACATTTATCGCGACGATCATGATCGTCAACAGTTTCTGGCATTGCTGCTGAATACGGTCAATAAGAAAGGTGCATTCACCTAGAAAAGATAAAAATTCAATGGTAGACACTATTCATACGGTACATGAATGTGTCACCCTTCGACTAGACCAACTCGTTGGGTATAACCTTTTTCAATATCCTTCGATAGAAATTCATGAGCAGGATCATTCTGCATTTGCATATTGTTCAATCATGTTTCAAGAGGAGAAACAAAATGAAGAGATCTAAAATTATTATAGGTTTGATTAAAATAGTAATATTTGCAAGTTGTATCGGTGCTGCAAATGCTTCAATTGTTAATATTGATGCGGAAATTAATTCCACATCAAACCCAATTATCCTCACCCTAGGGCCTGGTACATATTCAGTAGCACCTATCGGTGTGACGGACGGGGGGTTGTTTAACGCTTGGAACGCATGGGCTGGCGGTTGTTGTCCGCCTAGCTATGCGGGGTGGCTCAACGCCTATAGTTTATCATCATCAGAATTCAGCGGTTATACAGTATCAGATCACACCATTTATTCTTCTGATCTTCTGGCATTAGCTAATGCGATTAGTACAACATTTACGCTATCTTCAACAACAGATGTCAATTTTTATATAGTCGACAATCCATATTTCGATAACCTAGGAGGAATGTCTTTGAATGTTAGCGCTGTACCTCTCCCTGCTCCTATATGGTTATTTATATCAGGTTTCATTATAATTATAGGATTCAATAGAGTACGAAATTAAGGTAACACACCATTGGGGTCAGTATTTGCATTTAACATTATGGAGTTCTAGGGACACGATATTTAACTATTTTAGGTCATGAATTTACTATATTCACTGAAATTAAATAAAGTACCGAAAATCTAGAGTTTTCACCAAAGTCCCATTAACATTTTGATACCAAGCCCATAGAGCAAAACAATAAGAATTATTCTGAGGATATGGGTGTGTGTTGTATGCGCAGTTCGTGCACCGATTGGTGCGGTTAACATACTGGCTAATACAAGCCACCCTAAAGCGGGTAAATAGACATAACCTAAACTGTAGTTTGGTAGCGGCTGGGATTGCATCAAGCCATTAGCAACATATCCAACGGTTCCAGCTACGGCTATGGGAAACCCGATTGCCGCTGCTGTGCCGATGGCTTGATGTAGTTTGACATTGCAAAAGGTTTGAAAGGGTATTGATAATAATCCGCCACCAATGGCAACTAAGCTAGAGAGTGCGCCAATTAAGCCGCCTATCGCAAACATGCCACCTTTCCCAGGAAGTTGACGACTGGGTTTTGGGGCAAATTTTAGCCATATTTGGGTGGCTGCATAAAAAATGAAAATAACAAAAATAATACTTAAAAGTTTGCTGGTCATGGTGCCTGCAAGTGTTGCGCCACCATATGTACCGAACAGAATGCCTGGTGTGAGATGTCTAACTGTCAACCAATTTACAGCACCATGTGCATGGTGTACATATAAACTGGCGGCAGAGGTAAAAATGATGGTCGCCATCGTGGTGCCTAATGCCAGATGAAGAATACGATCTGGTGGGAAATCCTGTGCAATAAAAAGATAGGTTAATGTCGGTACAATAATTAATCCGCCGCCAATTCCCAACAATCCAGCAAAGAAACCAACAATAGCACCAATTAATAAATAGGCCAGCCACCATTCCATATTATTTGATGACTTGTGTTATGGGTTTTTCAAGGATGTTAAGAATAAATTTCCATTCCGTTGGGTCGATAGGCGTAATCGACAATCGATTGCCTTGTTGCAAAATTCTCATACGAATTAGTTCGGGGTATCGCCGTAACTCCTTGATAGTTAGCAAACGTGTTTTTTTAACATAGGTGATTTCAATATTAAACCAGCGTGGGTTTTGTTCAGTTGCTTTTGCATCAAAATATCGACTACTAGGATCAAATTGTGTGGCATCCGGGTAGGCAGCCTGAGTTACTTTGGCGATACCCACGATGCCCGGTTGTGCACAACATGAGTGATAGAAGAAAACAGAGTCGCCTGGAGACATCTGGTTGCGCATAAAGTTACGTGATTGGTAATTACGAATTCCAAACCACGCCGTCGTTTGCTCTGGCATGGCAGCTAAATCATCAATACTAATTTTGTATGGTTCGGATTTAATGAGCCAATAGCGCATAATCTATGAGGTGTTATATGCGGTATGAATTTAAGGTTGGCGTGCTAATGATGTTTCCATAAGTTTCTCCTATTTCATTTTTTAATGACTAAAGAAATGAAACAAGTTATACCGCAATGACTTGAATATCCGGTTCTATTGTTTTTAACATATGCTCAATACCTTTTAGTGTGCCGGTAATGGCACTTGGGCAAGTGCCACAGGCACCTTGGTAATGAATACGCAGTACGTTGTCTTCGAGGCTTAAGACATGTAAATCACCACCATCATGCTGAAGATAAGGGCGTATTTCTTCGTCCAATAATACATTAATCTTCTCAAGACGCAGTTGGTCTTCCGGACTTAAACTGGCTAATAATTGATCTGCAGCGGAAACGGTATCTGCTGATTGTTCAGAGGCAGCAGGGGCGGCGCGGATAGGATCGGCAACTTCACGAGCTAAATCTTGCCAGTTTGCCTCACCGTCTTGTGTGACGGTGATCCAATAATCAATATAAAATACATTAGTCACATGGTCGATATCAAATAAAGCCGTTGCTAGCGGGTCGTCTTTAGCAGCTTCAGCATCATCATATGATCGTGCAATACCCCAAGTTAGCGGTTCTTTGAGTATGAATTTCAAAGCGTTTTTATTTGGGGTTCCTTCTATATCAGCAATTTTTGGCATTTACTTCTCAATAAAACTTAATCTTAGAAAATAATTCAGGTGGCCGTTAGGATTTTTGAAACTTAAATAACATGGTTGTTTTGGTTAATTAAGTATGGTTGCCTGTGATTGCCTGTGTGGGTTCATCATCAGTTTCCGTTGAAACGCTGGTCATAGAATTCAGTGCGGCATGTAAGGTATGCCAAGGTAAGATGGCACATTTGACACGTGTCGGCAGGTCACGGATACCAGAAAAAACCGTGAGTCGACCAAGATGATGCGGGTCATTCAGGTCCATTTTTCCAGTTGCCATGTCACGAAATTCGTCAATCAATGCTTCAGCATCAACACGTGTTTTACCTTTAACTGCCGTGGTCATCATGGAGGCGGATGCTTTACAGATTGCGCAGGATTCACCATGGAATGAGATCGCATTGATTAGATCGTGTTCTAACTGTAAAGCTATGTCCAGCCGGTCTCCGCATAACGGATTGTGACCAACGGCATGGTGACTGGCGTGTTCTAATGTGCCGTAATTTCTTGGTTTTCGATTGTGATCCAGTATGACTTCTTGATAAAGTGAATTTGTTTGCATTATAAAAATACCTTTTGTACAGTTTTGATACCTGTAATTAAGGTATCTATTTCTGTTTTCTTATTATAGAAGGCAAATGATGCGCGTGATGTAGCAGGAACGTTATATCGTTGCATGACAGGTTGTGCGCAGTGATGTCCTGTACGTACTGCGACGCCATCATGGTTCAGAATGGTACCGATATCATGTGGGTGAATACCATCTATGGTAAAGGATAAAACCGCTGCTTTATGAGTAGCCGTTCCGATAATGTTAACACCGGGCACGCAATTGAATTGCTCAGTCGCATAAGCCAGTAATTCATTTTCGTAGGCGGCAATTTGGTCTATTCCAATAGCTGATAAATAATCAATCGCAGCACCGAACCCGATTGCCGCAGCAATTGGTGGAGTTCCTGCTTCAAATTTATGTGGGATAGCAGCATAGGTTGTTTTCTCAAAGGTAACTGACGCAATCATGTCTCCGCCACCTTTGAAAGGCTGCATTGATTCAAGGTGTTGCGCTTTACCATAAAGTATGCCGATACCCGTTGGCCCACATAATTTGTGAGCAGAAAAAGCATAGAAATCGCAACCCAAGTCCTGTACATCAATGGGAATGTGAGGTGCAGCCTGTGCGCCATCAACCAGTACTGGAACGCCTTGTTGATGTGCGTAGGCAATCATCTCTTTGATCGGATTAATAGTGCCCAATGCGTTGGAGACATGAATGAGGCTCGCAAATTTAGTGCGTTCGTTAAAAAGCTTTTTGTATGCCTCAATATCTAGCTCACCAGCATCGTTAATCGGCACAACACGAATTTTTGCACCTTTTTCTTGTGCTAACATTTGCCAAGGAACAATATTCGAATGATGTTCCAAAGTGGTTAGAATGATTTCATCATCTGCTTGGATAAATTTCCGGCCATAGCCTTGCATGACCAGGTTAATTGCATCAGTTGTGCCGCTAGTAAAAATGACTTCCCTGTCTTCTCTAGCATTAATAAACTGTTGTAACTTGCAACGTGCTTTTTGATATTCCATGGTCGCCGTTTCAGAAAGATAGTGAACGGCACGATTAATATTGGCATGTTGAGTCGTTTGATAACGTACCAGTCGATCAATAACGGGTTGAGGCATTTGGCTGGATGCGGCATTATCCAGATAGACCAAAGGCTTGCCATCGATTTTGAGATCCAGGATTGGAAAGTCAGCACGAATTTTTTCGATATCAAGGGATGTTGAGACAGCAATTCCTCGAGTAGCTTCAGCAAGATTCATGATTTAGCGATCCTGTATTTGCTGTGTTTGATTAAGGACTGCTTGTTCCAATCTTTGTCGCAGAGATGAAACAGAAATTCGATTGATGATTTCTGCGCCAAACGCATAGGTTAAAAGATTGCGTGCCTCGTTCATTGATAATCCACGGCTTTGTAAATAAAATAATTCTTCGCTATCCAATTGGCCGACTGTGGCACCATGTGCGCACTTAACATCATCAGCAAAAATTTCTAATTGTGGTTTAGTGTCGATATGTGCCTGGCTACTCAACAATAAATTACGACTGGATTGTGAAGAGTTTGTCTGTTGTGCTTGTGGCCGCACCATAATCTTTCCATTAAAAACAGCATGGGCTGAGCCGTCAATGATGCATTTATGCTGTTGCTGGCTGTTACCGTTTGGCTTTAAATGATCAATGCAGGTATGGGTGTCAGAGAGTTGGTTGTCGGTTATCAGCGTTAAGCCATCAATACAGCATTCTGCTGCTTCATCATTGAGTCGTACATCCAAGTTCAAACGTGAAATCTGAGCACCTAAAGCAACATTGACGGACTGATATCGGCTAGCGTGTGCTAGTGCAACGGTACAATTGGCTAAATGAAAGGCGTTTTTATTTTCGCGTTGAACTCTGTAGTGTCGGGCTTGTGCATTTGGAGCCAGGCTGATTTCAGTGACCGCATTGGTAATATAAGCGCTTTCTTGTAATGAAACGTAATCTTCAATTAGTGTGACATCGCTACCAGTGTCAGCGACTAGTAAGCAACGCATATAGTTGGTTACTTCAGGTTGGGTCGCAATATTGAGAAGATGAATGGGTGAGGGCACTGATGTGTTGCGTGCAATTGAAATGAAAGCACCATCTTGTAAGAATGCGGTATTCTGGGTAGTAAAAAAGTTGTCTTGATATTGCGCATATTGTCCAAGATGCATCTGAATGCTAGATGAATGATCGGCCATAAGTACGGGTAGATTACCGATTATCAGGTTAGCATCAATAATATTGGATAATTGTGGCGCATAATGACCATTAACAAACACCAAACGATTACTGGGCTCTTCTAGGAATAGATGATCAATATCAGTAAGTTGTAAGTCGCTGACTGTTAGTGATGGTCGGTAGGGCAGTTTTGTTAACGGAGAGATATCCGTAAATCGCCATTCCTCATCACGTAATGAAGGGAATTTCTGTTTGCCAATCTGATCAATCGCTTCAGCACGTAATTGCTTAAGCCAGGATACAGAGTCAGTCGGCTTTTTGGGAAGTGATTGCAATAAAGAGGTTAAGTAGTCGTGGCTGGCGACAGTGTTCATGTAGTGACTCCTGCGTTTGTCTGGTTGCCAGAGCTGACCCAATCATAACCATGTGTTTCAAGTTGCAATGCTAATTCCTTGCCACCGGTTTTAATAATGCGACCTGCCTCCATGACATGCACATAATCCGGTACGATATAGTCCAGTAAGCGCTGATAATGAGTGACCAAAATCGTTGCATTATTTTCATTGGTGATCTGGTTGACGCCATTGGCAACAATTTTAAGTGCATCAATATCAAGGCCGGAATCGGTTTCGTCCAGAATGCTTAACTTTGGTTCCAGTAAAGCCATTTGCAGAATTTCATTACGTTTCTTCTCGCCACCTGAGAAGCCTTCATTAACACTGCGGTCAAGAAAATCAGGGTTCATTTCGAGTAATTTCATTTTTTCACGCACAAAATCATCAAATTCAAGTGGATCGAGTTCTTCTTTGCCACGTTGTGATTGAACGGTGTTATAGGCAAGCCTTAGGAATTGGCTGTTAGCAACACCTGGAATTTCAATCGGGTATTGGAATGCCAGAAATACACCGGCACGTGCGCGTTCTTCAGGGACCAGTTCCAAGATATCTTGATCATCCAGTTTAACCGAACCGCCGGTTACTTCGTAGTCAGAGTGGCCAGCAAGGACTTTAGCAAGTGTACTTTTGCCTGAACCATTTAGGCCCATAATGGCATGTATTTCACCGCTTCTCACCGTTAAATTGATGCCTTTAAGGATTTCAGTGCCATGAATATTGGCATGTAACTCACGTACATCCAGGATTGTTTTGCTATTTTTATTAATCATCCGACACTACCCTCTAGTTTGAAGCTTAAAAGCTTGGTTGCTTCAACTGCAAATTCCATTGGTAACTGTTGAAAAACATCTTTACAGAAACCATTAATAATCATCGACACAGCTTCTTCCGCATCAATGCCGCGTTGAGCAAAATAAAATAATTGATCTTCACCAATCTTAGAGGTAGATGCTTCGTGTTCGACCTGTGCACTGTTATTTCGTACCTGAATATAGGGGAAGGTATGTGCACCGCATTGATCGCCAATTAGCATCGAATCGCATTGGGAGTAATTACGTGCGCCATCTGCAGTCGGTGCAACTCTAACTAATCCACGATAGCTACTGTTTGATTTTCCAGCTGATATGCCTTTACTCACGATTGTGCTACGGGTATTTTTGCCTAAATGAATCATTTTGGTACCGGTGTCGGCTTGCTGATGATGGTTTGTTACAGCAACTGAGTAAAATTCCCCGACAGAATTATCTCCGCGCAGTATGCAAGAAGGGTATTTCCAGGTGATGGCAGAACCAGTTTCGACCTGTGTCCATGAAATACGAGAGTTAACTCCCTTAGCCAGACCCCGTTTTGTTACAAAGTTAAAGATCCCACCTACACCATTTTCATCACCGGCATACCAGTTTTGAACAGTTGAGTATTTGATGTCGGCGTTATCTAGCGCAATCAGTTCTACCACTGCAGCATGCAGTTGGTTGGTGTCAAATTGTGGCGCAGTACACCCTTCTAAGTATGAAACCGTGGCACCTTCTTCCGCAATCACTAAAGTACGTTCGAATTGCCCTGATCCTTCAGTATTGATGCGGAAATATGTCGACAAATCCATCGGGCATTTCACCCCTTTTGGAATAAAACAAAAAGAGCCGTCAGTAAATACAGCTGAATTTAAAGCAGCAAAAAAGTTGTCACCAACCGGTATAACTGAGCCTAAATATTTTTTGACGAGTTCCGGGTGTTCATGCACGGCTTCTGAGATTGAACAAAAGATAATACCGACTTCGGCCAACTTTTCTTTGTAGGTTGTAGTGACCGACACACTGTCAAAAATGACATCAACTGCAACACCCGCTAAAGCAGCGCGTTCGTGCATGGGTACTCCAAGTTTTTCAAAGGTACGTAACAATTCTGGGTCGACTTCATCCATACTTGCTAGCTTTTTCTTTGGTTTGGGCGCTGAATAATAGCTAATCGCTTGAAAATCGATTTTAGGATAATGTACATTTTGCCAATCGGGCTCAGACATGGTGAGCCATTTTTGATAAGCATTCAATCTGAATTCTAGTAACCATTCAGGTTCATTCTTTTTTGATGAAATGAGACGAATAATATCCTCATTCAATCCTTTTGGCGCAACATCAGATTCAATGTTGGTGACGAAGCCATGTTTATACGGTTGATTAACCAGATTTTGCAATGCTGCGCTCATTTGGTTTATTCCTTTGATTTTATCTCTTTATATTTGAGGCAGAAGTAATTCTCAATTTAATATTGTTCTAGTTGTAAATTGGGAAAAATAATAATTAGCCTACTTAGGCCTTGGCTGTTGTTTTTATATTGAAACTCTCACCACAACCGCATGTGTTATCAATATTGGGGTTGTTGAATCTAAAGGTGCTATTGAGTCCTTCCTTAATGTAGTCAATTTCAGAACCATTTAAGAAAGGCAGCGTATCAATGTCGACGACAACTTTCACATTATGTGATTCAAATAAGTGATCGTCTGGACGAACCTCGTCAGCATAATCGTATGTGTAAGAAAGACCGGAACAGCCTGTTTTCTTGACGCCAACACGAAGAGCCAGCCCTTTGCCTCGTTTTTCAATTTGTTGCTGGATTTGTTTCGCGGCGTTTGTGGTTAATGAGATTGCCATATGACCATTACCATTTGCAAATTTAAAATAGTAGAACCGTTATTCTAAGAACATCGAGGTGTCATCATCTAATTTTTAGAGTGACTATAGAGAAAATCGTTTCATTAGACAGATATTCATACCATATGTTCTGCTAGAATCGCGATACAAAATTACTCAATAGATCAAATAGGATTTAGATATGATGCTGTGAGTTTTTTAAGCTACCGTAGTTTTTCGCATATCAAAAAGTGGAACTACACCATTTTCATCTTTTTGGTAATTTTTTTGGTTATCTACGAGTTCTTTAAGCGTTACGCTACCAAGATATTCAAAAATCAAGTCATTTAGTTTTGCCCACAAGTCATGTGTCATGCATTTACTATCATTATGGCAATTTTCTTTACCACCGCATTGTGTCGCATCAATTGGTTCGTCAACAGCGAGTATAATATCCGCTACCGACACTTGCGATAAATCCTTGGCTAAACAATAGCCGCCACCTGGGCCGCGGACACTCTCAACTAGCTCGGACTGACGCAACTTAGCAAATAACTGCTCCAAATATGATAAAGAAATCTTTTGACGATGACTGATGTCAGCGAGTGTGACAGGGCTGTTACTTTGTTGCATGGCTAGATCGAGTAGCGCTGTCACAGCAAACCGTCCTTTTGTTGTTAATCTCATAAATCGCTCCTTTAGAGAAAATCGAGTAAAGTTAATTTTGAAATAAACATGTTGATTGTATGAAATACCCGATAGATTTAGTCAACTATACAATACCCGATTATTCTGGTCAAGTATATTTTTTTGGTTTGATTTGAATCTGGATTTCCCATCAGTCGGATTCGCTAAAGGGTCATTAGAAAACTGACGGGAAATATGGGTGTTTTCCTTGGTTGGTCAGCAGCTAACGGAAAGTCAGATGTCAGAGTTAAATATAAATTTAATACGTTAAATTGAAAATTAAAAAAACCACCGATTTAAGAAAAACGGTGGTTTCTTATTTAGATCAAATTAGATTGATTAAGTCGACTCTTCCGGTTCTTTCTTCCGAAGAAGCGTTATTCTAGAAATTACAGGCATAATGATTAAACCGAGAATTATCCCGATGAACATCAATAATGTAATTGGAGAATTGTCATTAAGAAACTCAGTGACCTGTTCGCTTATGGTATCTTCATCATCATTGACAGAGACTTGTGGAAGGTCTTCTGCGACATAGGTGTCAGGAAACGCATAAGGTGTTAATCCTGGAATACTCGTCAAATCTTCACCGCCATCACCGACAACCAATTGTCCTTTCATGCCTTTTTCCATATGCTGGGCAATGTCACAATGGACCAAATAGGTCTCATCAGAAGCAGGGACGATCATGGTTCCAGAGATGGTTCTAGGACCGGTTGATTCCAAGTGAAACATACCGTTTCCATATAGATATCTGGGCAGGCCGTGCATCATAAATTGATGACGGACCTCATCGTCATTAACAAAGTGCCAAGTGATTTTTGAGCATGGCTTAACGCGCCATTCTTGCTGATCAAAGGCAAATACTGTTCCAGGAAATTTATTGGCGTATTCTCTGCCAGCATGCACAGTGATTTCAATTTCTTCAGAAATGCTGTCGCAACTACTGGGTAGCTCATCGAAGTTTTGGCCCATGATCATGCCGCCTTCGTGATCCATAATATGACTGTCATCATGGTGATGATGATCGCCATGATGATGCATGGAATGGTCATCTTCAGAATGATGCATTGAATGATCCATTGGCTCATCTAATTTGTGATCATCATCATGATCAGAATGATCATGACCGCTGTGGTCACTATGATCCATATTGTGACCGCTGTGATCATCATGATCCATGTTATGGCCGCTATGATCGTCATGGTCCATGTTGTGGCCACTATGATCTATAGTTTCAGCGGTCTCTTCAGTATAGGCTTGGCCGCTAAAGGCAAAAATACTGACAAATAAAATGATACCGATAGTCTTATTCATTATTTGTACTCCCTTTTGAACCTTTTAACTTGGAGGTTGCTTGCGAAGCAACTTGAGTAATCATTTGTCGTTTGACAATTGCCAAGTAAATGAAGATGCCCAGTAATAATCCGGCAAGAAGGTTGTAAAGATCTGTGCTCGCGGCAGGATCAAGTCCTGATTGTCCTGCTGCTGCGCCTAAGGTGCCTACCTCATCAAGGTCTTGCCAGATCGGAAGTGTTCTAGCATGAAATTCCTCGCTGAAGTATTTGCTAATGTCTGCGCCTTGTCCTATGGGCAGACCAAGTTCATTGAGATAGTTTTTATAAGCAATGACGCTTACGTTGCCGCCAGGGTTCATCCCATTATTGGTAATTCCTTTTTCTCTGTGGTCATGAAACAGCCATAGGCCTTCACCGTAGCTATTTAACCCGTCATTGGTTGTATCTAAAGTGAGGTCAAGACGTTGTGCTGCTGCAAGTGCATAAACATCCCGTTGAATTTGCGCAATCGGGTTTTGTTCAATACCATCGTAATGGGTAATCGTCGCTTTGTGCCCATGAGTATGCATTGCCAGTGTTTCACTGGCAGTGTTGGCAACACGAAGCTTAATTTTTTGATCAGGTTCGACCGTGACGATTGACTCTCTCAAAGTAAATGGAAATGACAAACCGTTCAGCATATAGTAATCCTCTGTTGCGTCAGTAATGTCATATAAACGGTTCATATCCCGTGCTATAAGTCGAGGGTCGTTATATTTCTGGATAATTTCGGTCATTTCTTTATCCATGGCATGATAGTGCAGGTCATATTCTTGGTCGAATTCTTCTTGGATCGCTACAGAAGGGTGACGAACTTGTCCAGCACCAACATTTAACGTTTGTACCCAATTGTTGGGTCTGTTTTCTTCGACAATGATCATGCCGACTAACCCCATGGCTAAATGCGTATGGGTTTGTACGTGACAGTGATAAAGCATCGTGCCAGTTTGACGAGCTTGAAATTCGTAAATACGTTTTTCACCAGGCATTAAGAACATTTCACTGGTCTGTGGTACACCATCTCCGCCTGCAACATGCCCATCAGCGTGGGCATAGGGATGATCAACACCATGTAAATGTATGGTATGAGGGAGATAGTGTGTGTTTTCCAAAACGAGTTGAACAATATCACCTTGCTCAACACGTATAACCGGAGAGGGTAAACGCAGTAAGGCATTTGCCCGAACACTTTCAAAATTCTCAGTAGACATGCCTCTAGTCTTAGGAGCAAATACCCATGCGCCAGGCTGTATTCCAGGAGCGATGTCAAAGGTTGGAATGAGTCCCTCGAAATCTGGTGACGGGCCATTGAGTTCCATCACTTCAAGTTTAATAATGATGCGATCAGGGTCCCCATCACCATCAATATCGTCAGTTTTAATAATAGTGTCTGCGGAGAGGTGTGTCTCCATCAGCGTTCCCATGGAAATATTATTGGTTCCTTTAACGGCAGCGGCAATCAGATAGGGGTTATCAGGACTACATCGATTGGAGGCTTGAATTTTGACGCCATCAATAACTTGCTCTTCACGCCATGAAGCGGCAATTTTGGGATCACAAACCGGTTCGGTATTTAATGCTTCCGGGGAAACTTTCACTGTTTCAGGTAGTTTCAATGATGTCTGAGCAATCGCTGCTGAAGACAAACTGCAGAAAGCCAATATGGCTATAAAATAACGGATAGGCATTTCAATGCACCTTTTATTTTAGTTTATTGAACGTTTTAAAATTCAAAATAATAAATGATCAATGTCATTCGTTGTTAAAACCTATTTATTAGAATAGAGGTAGTGAAAATATGCGATATTTAGCTGTAGACTACTTGGTGTTTTAATAAAAAGGATAATTTTAAATAGGCTAAATTTCTTTTTTCTTTGGTCTAATCAGTCTTTCAATTAAAATACGTTAAAGCTAGTGACAGCCAAGATACTTAACAATTCATTATACATAACCCCTTTGTGTATTTGTGGTCTTTTATATGGTTTTTTTGAGTGAGATTAGAATAAATTTTAATGAAAAAATTTTTTTGTGGTTTGATTGTTTTGATGCTTTTCCTTAGTTTGATTTCTTGTGACGACACAGCATCAAAATTAGGAGATGATCAGCAAGAAGAAGCGTTACCGGTAAAAGTGATAGAAGTCCATCCGGTTGACTTGCCCATTAGTGCGGAGACAGTGGCACAGACGGAAGGCGCTAAAGAAATAGAAATACGGCCGCGAGTTGGTGGTATCGTTATTCGGCGTTTGTACACAGAGGGCACCACTGTGATTGCAGGACAACCGTTGTTTAAAATTGACACGGAACCCTTTCAACATGTACTGCGAGAAATGCAAGCGGAATTTTTAGAGCAAGGTATACGCACTTTGCGTGCCAAGCGTGAAGAAGAACGGCATAAACATTTGGTTGAACAGAATTTTGTCAGTCAACGGGCATATGAAGGGGCAGTTGCTGAGCATGCTATCGAAGACGCCGCCTTACGGGCGGCAAAAGCCCGTGTGCAACAGGCTGAATTAAATCTTAAATATACGACAGTCACTGCTCCGATAGATGGCGTTGCCGGTCATGCTCAGGTTTCGGAAGGGGCATTGGTATCAGCTAATAGTAGTTTACTGACCACTATGACGCAATTATCACCGATATGGGTTCAATTTAGTTTTTCTGTTAATGAATTGGTCCGTTTTGGTGGGCGATTAAATGAACAGAATGTAAAGGATGTGGTGGTAGTCTTGCCAGATGGTTCAGAATATCAACCAAAAGGACAAATTAATTTTGCAGCCAGTGAAATAGACCCAATGCTAGGGACACAATTACTCCGAGCGACTTTTGAAAATGATGATCATCGGATTCTGCCTGGGCAATTTGTACGTATAAGAGTAATGGCCAGACAGACGAGTGAGGTTTTTCTGGTGCCTCAAGTTTCGGTTTTAACTTCTGATTTAGGGCGTTATGTTTATGTGGTCAATACAAACCATGAGGCCGAAGAACGGTCAGTTACGGTTGGTGACTGGGTCGGAAAAGATTGGGTTGTATTAGAAGGGCTAAATGCTGGTGAGCATGTGATTATAGATAATATTATTAAATTAAGTGCCGGGGAAATGGTCGCGCCATTGCTGGTGGAAAAGCTGAATGAATCGCATGCAATAGAACCCGACGTATGACCAGATTTTTTATCACACGCCCAATTTTTGCGTCGGTTTTGTCAATTATAATTGTTTTGGCAGGGTTGGCTGCGGCAATACAGTTGCCGATTGCACAGTATCCACAAATCACACCACCGACCATTCGTGTAACCGCCACATTTCCCGGCGCCAGTGCAGAGACGCTGATAAGAACTGTTGCGGCACCAATTGAAGAGCATTTAAGTGGTGTCGATGGGTTGTTGTATTTTAGCTCCAGCGCAGATACGAGTGGGCGGTTAACGATTACCATAACATTTGAAATTGGTACCGATATAGACATGGCCACTTTTAATGTTAGTAATCAAGTCAATATAGCATTGCCTCGTTTGCCTGATGAAGTGAGACGAACCGGTGTGGTAGTGCAAAAACGGGCTAATGATTTGTTGCTGGTGTTTGCAGTGACCTCAGAAGATGAACGACACACGCCACTATTTATAAGTAATTACATCACTAATAATTTTCTGGATGATCTTAGACGGACAACCGGCGTTGGTGAAGCGAGAATTTTTGGCACGCAAGATTATGCCATGCGGATTTGGCTTCGGCCTGATCGTATGGCCCAACTGGGCATTACTGCTAGCGATATCACCGAGGCAATTCGTGCGCAAAACACGCAATACGCAGCCGGAAAAATCGGCCAGGAGCCATCGCTTGCAGATCAACAATTGGTTTATACAGTAACGGCCAAAGGCCGATTGATAGAACCGGAAGAGTTTGGTGATATTATTTTACGTGCAGAAGGATCACGAGGTGTACTTTATCTGAAGGATGTGGCGCGAATTGAATTAGGGGCACAAAACTATGATATTCATACTGTTCTAAATGGTAGCCCTGGTGTTGGTATTGGCATTTTTTTGCAGACTGGCTCCAATGCCTTGGATACGGCTGCAGCCATTAAGTCCAAAATGGCGGAATTGCAACTTGAGTTTCCTGATGGCATTCAGTATGTCATTCCTTATGACACCAGTGATTTTGTCAAAGCTTCTATCTGGGAGGTGGTCAAAACACTGGCTGAAGCAATGATTCTAGTGGTTTTGGTAGTCTATATATTCCTCCAAAGTTGGCGAGCGACACTCATTCCGATTATTGCTGTGCCTATTTCATTAATTGGCACTTTTGCCGGTTTGTGGCTGTTAGGGTATTCGATTAACACCATGACACTTTTTGCTATGGTGTTATCTATTGGTATTGTGGTGGATGATGCCATTGTTGTGCTGGAGAATATTGAACGCTTAATGACGGAAGAGAAGCTATCGCCTATAAACGCGGCAATTAAAGCCATGCAACAAGTTTCCAGTGCGGTGGTGGCCATGACACTGGTGTTGGTGGCGGTTTTTGTTCCCGTTGCTTTCTTGGGTGGAATTGCCGGTGAACTATATCGACAGTTTGCGGTAACGGTTGCGGTGGCGGGGGTGATATCCGGGATCGTTGCGTTAACATTGACACCGACTTTATGTGCGATGTTGCTGAAACCAACCCATCAACATGCAAAATTTTTCCAGCATTTTAATCACGGTTTTAATGGGCTGCGTGGATTTTATGTCAGCATGGTTGATGCCGCTATTCGGCATAAAATGGTTAGCACATTTATTTTCTTAGCCTTTATTGGTGGGGTGTTGTGGCTGGTTAAAATTATTCCGAGTAGTTTGGTGCCGTCCGAGGATCAAGGTTATATTATTACTTCTGTTGTTTTACCGGATAGTGCGACACTCACACGGACAACAAATACCACTAATATAATGCGTGCCGAAATTGAACAAGATTCCGCTGTCGCTTTTCAGTTTGTCGTTAATGGTCTGGATTTTATTGGTGGAGGGAATAAGACGAATGTGGCGACTATGTTTATTCGCATGACAGATTGGTCTGAGCGCACGACTACGGCAGACGAAATGGTGGATAAATTATTTGATATTGGTGCTCGACAAACGGACGGTTTAGCGGTGGCATTCAATCCGCCGGCCATTCGTGGTATGGGCAGCACTGGTGGTTTCGAGCTCTATGTACAGAGTCGTATCAATGTAGATCCGATGCAGTTGGCACGAGTCGTTGATGATTTTATTAATGTGTTGGAACAAGAGCCGATGATGGCGTCAATCAATACCTTTTATCGCTCGACAGTCCCACAGTTTTTTGTTGAAGTTGATGAAGCTAAGGCGATTACCCAAGGCGTTAAAATTGCTGATATTTATGCAGCGCTTCAAAGTACTATGGGCTCGCTGTACGTGAATGATTTTAACCGTTCAGGACGCACATATCGTGTTCAATTACAGGCCGAGGCGGCTTATCGTATGAAGCCGGAAGATTTAGGCAAAGTCTATGTGCGCTCAGAATCGGGAAAAATGATTCCTCTATCGGCTTTGAGTCAGGTAAGGCATGTGGTTGGACCAGAGCAACTGGAGCGTTTTAATGGTTTACTATCAGCTAAATTATTAGGGCGGGGAGAAGCCGGTGTGAGTTCGGGTGATGCGCTCAAGTTGGTGGAACGATTGGCAGAACAAACGTTGCCAGAAGGTTATCAAATTGCTTGGACAGGTAAGGCATTTCAAGAACAAACAACAGGTTCTGCTGCATTATTTGCATTTAGTCTAGCCATTATTATGGTGTTTCTGATTCTAGCTGCACAATTCGAGACTTGGGCGTTACCGTTGGCTGTGATAATGGCGGTACCTTTTGCAATTGCGGGCGCACTAATTATGGTTTTGTTACGTGGAATGCCAAATGATATCTATTTCCAAATTGGGATGGTGACGTTGATCGGTTTGGCGGCTAAAAATGCCATTTTGTTGGTGGAGTTTGCCAATCAGAAAATGAAACAAGGCGTTGGTGTTAAACAGGCGGCTATTCAATCAGCACAATTGCGTTTTCGTCCGATCGTAATGACATCTATGGCATTTATTTTAGGTGTTGTGCCATTAGTTATAGCGACTGGTGCTGGGTCTGCTGCACGTCAATCCATGGGTACCGGCGTATTCGGAGGCATGATCATGGCGGCATTTGTCGCGACCGTTTTTGTACCGTTATTTTTTTCCTGGTTCGTCAATAAGCATACTCCGCAGCAACCAAGTGGACTATCCTATAAACAAATTAAAGAAGTGAATGGCCCTTATATTGGTTCGTAACTTATTGGGTTTAATCGTAACTGTATTAACAAAAAACATAGAGCTGAGCGGAAAACTATAATTCCGCTACAATAAATGCATGGACTCGAACAAGAAAAAAATATCCTTTTCTAAGGACGTATCCAGAAAACTAGGAAATGGCAATATTTTCCTTGTGGGTATGATGGGATCTGGAAAAACAACAGTTGGCAAGTCTCTGGCGCATTATTTGAGTAAACAGTTTGTTGATTCTGATCATGAAATACAAGAACGTACTGGCGTTAAAATCCCAATCATATTTGAGATAGAGGGTGAAGCCGGTTTTCGCAAGCGTGAAACAGAAGTGTTACGTGAATTAGTGACAAGGAAAAATATCATTTTGGCAACAGGCGGTGGTGCGGTTCTCAGCCAGGAAAACAGAGCGCTACTGACGCAAAATGGAACGGTTGTTTATTTGCGGACATCCATTAATGATTTATATCGCCGAACCCGATATGATAAAAACAGACCATTGTTGCAAACTAAAAATCTGCACAAAAAATTATCGGAAATATATGAACAGCGTGATAGTTTATATCAAGAAACGGCACATGTGATTGTCGGCAGCGGTAAACAGGGTGTTCGTAATTTGGTTCAAAAGTTGATTAACAAGCTTATTTCTTACAAATCTAAATACAGCGATAAAAATAATATAATGCAAACTATTACGGTGAATTTCACACCATCATCTGAAAAACGTAGTTATCCAATTCATATTGGACATGGTATTCGCCAACAGATAGATTTAATTGTATCTTGTTTGCCCCAGAAACGAGTGGCTATTGTCAGTAATACAACGATAGCACCGCTTTATTTGGAACAATTACGTACAGCGTTGGAACAGCGTGATGTGGCTTGCATTCCGATCATTTTGCCTGATGGTGAGGAATATAAGAATTGGGAGACACTCAATTTAATTCATGATGCCCTGTTGCAAAATCATTGTGAACGAAACACTACAATATTAGCCTTAGGCGGCGGTGTGGTCGGCGATTTAACCGGTTTTGCAGCGGCGACCTATTTACGTGGCGTGCCATTTATCCAAATTCCTACAACTTTACTGGCTCAAGTCGATTCTTCAGTAGGCGGTAAAACAGGCATTAATCATACTTTGGGGAAAAATATGATTGGTGCGTTTTATCAACCATTAATGGTGTTAGCCGACAGTGAAACATTGGACACGCTACCCGATAGAGAGCTTAGCGCCGGGTTGGCCGAGATCATTAAATATGGTTTGATTCGTGATCCTTCATTTTTTGATTGGTTAGAGCAAAAAATGCCACGTCTTTTGGCGCGCGACCCCGTTATTTTAAATGAAGCCATTCGACGAAGTTGCGAAAATAAGGCTGAAATTGTCGCGGCTGATGAAAAGGAAAGAGGCGTTCGTGCCTTGCTTAATTTAGGCCATACTTTTGGTCATGCGATTGAAAATGAAATGGGTTATGGTGTTTGGTTGCATGGAGAAGCCGTTGCCGCAGGAACGGTTATGGCTGCGGAATTGTCAAGACGAATGAAGCTGATCAATGAAGCTGATGTAACACGAATACGCAGAGTCTTATTACAAGCTGGGTTACCGGTTAATGCACCTAAATTTGAACCTGAAAAATATATCCAACTGATGATGATGGATAAGAAGGTGGAGTCGGGAAAAATGCGTTTTATTGTGCTCAATCGTATCGGTGAAGCAGTGATGCGCTCAGATATCCCACCAGCACTGTTAATTGAAGCTTTAGAAGCCTGTGCCATTCATGAGTAACTTAGCGTCTTATGCGGTTACTGAGAAAAATTCGCGAGGGCGTCTAATAAAAGAGACAGGGCCGACTGGACGTAGTGAGTTTCAACGGGATCGTGACCGAATTATACATTCTACGGCTTTTAGGCGGCTGGAGTATAAAACCCAGGTTTTCGTCAACCATGAGGGTGATTTGTTTCGGACACGCCTAACGCATAGTTTGGAAGTTGCCCAGATCGGGCGTTCAATTGCGCGTAATTTCCACTTGAATGAAGATCTTGTTGAGGCAATTTCACTTGCACATGATTTAGGGCATACGCCATTTGGTCACGCAGGTCAGGATGCATTGAATGATTGTATGCTGGGTTATGGTGGTTTTGAGCATAATTTGCAGTCATTACGTGTGGTAGATGTGCTGGAAGAACGTTATGCAGATTTTGATGGTTTGAATCTTTGTTTTGAAACACGTGAAGGGATACTAAAACATGCGGCAAAAAGCAACGCAGAAAAGCTGGGAGAAGTTGCCGCGCGTTTTTTAAATAATAAAAGACCGTCACTAGAAGCGCAATTAGCCAACTTTGCCGATGAAATTGCTTATAATAATCATGATGTCGATGACGGTCTGCGTTCCGGTTTGCTAACCCTGGAGCAGTTGAAAAATGTATCTATTTTCTCTCGTCATTTGGATGTTGTCACCAAGCGTTATCCTAAGCTTACGGGGCGGCGCCTGGTGCATGAAACGGTACGTAGTATGATCAACACATTGGCAACCGATCTTACCCAACAAAGCCAAGTCAATATTCAGAATGCAGGGGTAAAACTGTTGTCAGATGTACATGAGGCAACGCCATTAATCGGTTTTAGTGAAGAGGTTAAAAGAGAGCAGCAAGAATTAAAAAAATTTTTGCGTGATAATCTTTATCAACATTATCGTGTTGTCCGTATGAGTAACAAGGCGCGACATACGATCGAAAGATTGTTCGATAGCTTTAATAGCAACATCAAATTGCTACCTACGCAGTACCAAATAAAATTTCAACAAGAAAAACAGCAGGCGATTGCTGATTATATTGCTGGTATGACGGATCGTTATGCCATCAGAGAATATCGGCGATTGTTTGCGATTGAGTTGGAGTAAGGATTGAGAGCACTTAACTTAAGGGTGCCTCTAAAAATTTGGATTTCTAAACAAGACAAAGTAAGAACAAAAAATATTGATGTGGCATACTGCTGATATGTAAGGAAATATTTTCTGAGAATAACGCAGTTTTCTGAAGAATTATGGATTTTTAGAGGCACCCCTAAGTAAATAGCGTTGTTTATAAACATGGAGAACTAAAATGAAAACTAGAATTATTTTTGTATTTCTATTAGTTGGGACAGTGTTTTTTTCTGGGCAGGCTATAGCTATGACTGGCAAATACACTATGAATCAATATCAAAATGGTAGAACAGCGATTGGTAATCTTACGGTTTCTCCTCCCATCGACGTGAAGGGAGTAAAGACCTGGCCTTACGTGCTGGAAACTTACTGCGCTCGATATAATCCTCGGACTGGGGATTGGGATCTAATTACTGGAACAAAAACGGGTGTTATTACGCAGGTCGGTGGCGTTAAGGGGGTTGGGTCGATACACGGCTATGTAGGTAAGGATGGTTCTACCGGCAGAATATTTGGGGATATGACGTGGCAGGGCAACGATCCAGCAGTTGGTACGGCAGGCGGACACTTGGGTAGTGGTCATATTAAACCAGATCCATATGATCCATCTATTCCGGAATGTCCTTAGCAGCCAATCAAAACAAAACACCGCATCTTCTAATAACGGCATATCAAAATGGCTGGTCAAGAAGGGCAGTCCTCTGCGGTGTTCATTTGTACTTAATAGTATAAACTTCTCACTCTTCCGTCTGCCTCATAACGCCGATGTTATGATTCTTTAATTAATAATGAGGAAATATTTGAGGGCGCAGGGGGCAGTTCAAGCATTTCTACACTGTAGCAAAGTAGCCACATAAAAAGATCCTGTAACAAAGTATTAACTCTTTTCTGCTTGGTAAACTCAAGTTCTAAATGCAACAGTCTCCGTTTTGAAAAGGGGCTCATAAGAAGTTCTGATACAGTATGTCATTAACTTGACAATGTACGCAGGTGTCATTCGCTGGTAGAATGTCTAGTTGATGAAGGATTAGCAATTTTTAATAAAAGATAATCTTTGTAAAACAATAAAATATAACAAAATATAAGTAGATCGGGCTTTATTAATGACAACACCTAAAAATGATACCTTTTTACGGGCTCTGCTGAAACAACCCGTTGAATATACACCTGTTTGGTTGATGCGTCAGGCGGGGCGATATTTATCAGATTATAATGAAACACGTGCTCGTGCAGGCGATTTTCTTTCTTTATGTAAAAATCCCGCGTTTGCCACAGAAGTAACCATGCAGCCACTGGCTCGATTTCCACTAGATGCGGCAATTTTGTTTTCTGATATTCTAACGATTCCGGATGCAATGGGATTAGGGCTTTATTTTGCCCAAGGTGAAGGACCGATGTTTGAACGTCCTTTGCGTGAAGAAAAGGAAATTCATGCGTTACAAGTG
>JAJFJJ010000015.1 GCA_021774195.1 Nitrosomonas sp.
TGTCGTTCACATCCGCCACGGTCACTTGAAGCGCCTGGCTATCGCTCTGAACCCCGTCTGACACTTCAACCATCACGTCATAGACGTTATCATCCCCTGCATCGCCCGGCACTTCGAAATCCGGGGCCGCTGCAAAAGCCAGCGCGCCGGTAGTTGCATTAATGGTGAAAAAACCTGCATCTGCGCCGCCAGCAATGGCAAAGCTCAGCGTACCTACTGTATCCGCATCGGTTGCCGTTACCGTAGTCACCGCGGTCAAATTCTCGTCAATGCCAAAAGCAGCGCCAGAAGTGATGACAGGTGCGTTGTCGTTCACATCGCCCACGGTCACTTGAAGCGCCTGGCTATCACTCTGTACCCCGTCTGACACTTCAACCATCACGTCATAGACGTTATCACCCCCTGCATCGCCCGGCACTTCGAAATCCGGGGCCGCTGCAAAAGCCAACGCGCCGGTAGCCGCATCAATGGTGAAAAAACCGGCATCTACGCCGCCAGTGATGGCAAATCTCAGCGTACCTACTGTATCCGCATCGGTTGCCGTTACCGTAGTCACCGCAGTCAAATTCTCGTCAATGCCAAAAGCAGCGCCAGAAGTGATGACAGGTGCGTTGTCGTTCACATCCGCCACGGTTACTTGGATCGCCTGGGTGTCGCTCTGTACTCCGTCTGACACTTCAACCGCTACGTCATAGACATTGTCGCCCCCTGCATCGCCCGGCACTTCGAAATCCGGGGCCGCTGCAAAAGCCAGCGCGCCGGTAGTTGCATTAATGGTGAAAAGCCCGGCATCTGCGCCGCCAGAAATGGCAAAGCTCAGCGTGCCTACCGTATCCGCATCGGTTGCCGTTACCGTGGTCACTGCGGTCAAATTCTCGTCAATGCCAAAAGCAGCGCCAGAGGTGATGACAGGCGCGGTGTCGTTCACATCCGCCACGGTCATCTGAAGCGCTCGGCTATCGCTCTGTACCCCGTCTGACACTTCAACCATCACGTCATAGACGTTGTCGCCCCCTACATCGCCCGGCACTTCGAAATCCGGGGCCGCTGCAAAAGCCAGCGCGCCGGTAGCCGCATCAATGGTGAAAAACCCAGCATCTGCGCCGCCAGCGATGGCAAAGCTCAGCGTACCTACCGTATCCACATCGATTGCTGTCACCGTAGTCACCGCAGTCAAATTCTCGTCAATGCCAAAAGCAGCGCCAGAGGTGATGACAGGTGCGTTGTCGTTCACATCCGCCACGGTCACTTGAAGCGCTTGGGTGTCCAGCAGCAATGCGCCATCGTTAACCTGGACGTCGACGTCATAAATATTGTCGCCGCCGATCGGCGCTTCAAAGTCGGGCGAAGTGTTGAAAATCAGTTCGCCCGTAGTCATGTTGATCTGGAACAAAGCGGAATCGGTGCCGCCAATGATCGAGTAACTCAGCGCCTCGGTTCCGTCGTTGAGCGAATATTCGTCTTGCGCTGTGACCGTGGTCACCAAGCTAGTGTTCTCATCGACGGTAACCTGCGCCGTATCACCGCCGCCATCCGACGTGATGAGTGGGGCGAACTCCGCTATGATCAGATCGATCAACTCTTGTAGGCGCGCCTGGGCTTCAGTAGATAAAACGTTTGACGCAAGAAGTGCCGCGATTTCCTCTAGAACGCTTACAGGCGGCTTGTAGCCCTGCGAAATCGCGTCAGAATAATTTGCAAGCTGCTGCTCTCTCTCCAGTTGAGTCAAATTCATGTTGAGAATCGAGTTCTCAAAAGGGTTTGTCAGTCCATTTATACTTGTCATTACGTATTCCTCTATCTTGATATTGCCGCCTCGGCCCAAAAGGAAGCAGCGATGTTGCGATTGATATGTTGTGGGTGGGCGGCGTTATATCTTCGAAGCCCGCACGTAATGGAACGTTCTTGATCAAAATCTTGATCTTCTCCAATAGTTTATCCACCAAGCTAACGCTTTAACACTGTTGGTAAATTGCCCCTAGCTTTCAGAAGGATATCGGTAAATAAAGGGCACCTCTAAAAATTCGGATTTCTAAACAAGACAAGGCGAGAACAAAAAATATTGACGCAGCATATAACTGATATGTAAGGAGATATTTTTTGTGAGTAACGCAGTATTGTGACGAAATATGGATTTTTAGAGGTGCCCTAAACTATCTTCTTATCTTTTTCAGAAGGTGTGAATGTGCTGAAAAATGACTCGGTTATTACACACTGTAATAATCGAAAGATAATTGCAATTAAGTGATCTTAGCACAGAAAAATCAATAGGTTTTCTGCATTTTTATGCTTCAGGTTAAGGGCTCTCAAGGTAAGGGCTAGCCCAGCGATTAAGTGGACTAAAAGGCGCGGGCACGAAATCAAATTGGCTCGATAAGATCGTGGATTTGCACAAACGCTCTACGTAGCGCCCGGACCTGCTAGCCGAGATAATCAAGAATTTTAGTGATTGAGCTTTCTCCAAGATGGCGGCGAATCAAAGCCGTGTTGTTGAGCGGTGTTGAGAATGCGCATTCACGACATGGTGACGCTCCTTTACTGAAGTAAAGAAAACAACCGTTTTCTTACACCTTAAAGCGTGGCATTACAGTCGTTAGGAATCAACAGGTTATATACCCAGGAAAAGAAAGGGTCATGCCTGTTAACTAATGACAAATAATACGACAGATTTTTTTCAATACCCATCAAAAAGCAGCAAACATAATTAATAAACAGATTTGACCCCTCATGAAGCTCGTGCTTCTTGAACGTTCTGGCAAACCAAGACTTATTAATGGCGTTGATTGCGTTACTGGTACCGAAACACCAGACGGGCTAAGTTCAACCTGATATCTAGGTGTAAATACTCTATTGGTAATAGAAGAATCATTGATCTGAGCAATCTTATACGCCCTGATCTGACCATCATCAGCACGCACTGCATATAAAAACACATTGCCGTTTTGTGCTTGCCGCAATGAATACGGCTCTATAACTCTGGAACTCCTGCGACCAGTATTATCGGTATAATCCAGATTTACGCATAATCTGTTTCCTGCGGCAAATCGAATGATTTCCAGTGATCTGCCGCTCAACGTTCTTAACCCCAAATGACCATAAACTGGTTGGTAAAGCTGCCCTTCTCCTGAAATTGCTGAAAGCTGTGGTTTTTCTAGCATCTCATGGCCTTCAAGCCATGAAAAGAACGCCGGTAGACTGTCCCAGTAAACATCCAATTCAGGAAGTGTGGGAAGCTGGTGTGATAACATTGGCTCCCAGTTCCTTGACATGTCATCCCTATAAGCGTCCATATCTATTAAGGTGGGAACTCGTATATCTTTATAAGAACATTTTTGTGACAGAATATCTTGAATGACGGCAGATGCCGGCAAATGATCATTGCGGAAGAGATTGATTACATCATATAAATCCCTTGGCCTTCCTCTTTCACCAAGCGCCCTAACTTTTTCACCAAAAACTTCGGGATAATCATAACTATCACTAAACAACCACCAGCTAAAGCTGGTGGGTTAGAGACAATGACTAAAGTCAGGATACGGGTCAGAAGACCCGTCTATTCCTCCGTCCTGAAATTATCGTCACCTCTAGGTTCAAAATGATGATCCAGATAATTCTGAATCATTTCTTCTGTCAGCTCACCTGACGTTACACAGAAGTATCCTCGAGCCCAAAAATGGCGCCCCCAGTAGCGTTTCTTCAAACCCGGAAAACTTTCAAACAATTCCGCCGAACTTCTTCCTTTAAGTCGCCTCATTATTTCGCTCGGCGACATATTGGGTGGCGAAGACACCAATATATGCACATGATCCTGACTAACAACACCTTTCAATATCTCTATTTCAAATGCCTCACATGCCTGACGTATCAGCTCCCTCACCTTCAACCCAACATCACCTTTCAGCACCTTATAACGATACTTCGTTACAAATACAAAGTGGTACTGTATCTTGTAAACTGTATGACTACCGTAACGATATTCCATAATGCCCCCTACTTTCTGCATCATGGTACGTCGAAAAATTTAAAAGATAAATCTAACCGCCTTAAAGGCGGTGGTTTTAACCTTTCTTCGGACTAATAAATCGAGTCTTGTGGCGCATCGGTATAAATATGAAATACGGCTTGCCTTGATGGCGGCATAACGAGAACCTCGTCAGCTGACAAATCAAGTTTTATTTTGGGAAGGCTGTGCTTACCTTTGGAAAAATAACTTTTGTAATAAACACGTCCTTGACAGGACTGGTGGCCTCTTGGATTGGAAAAAACACCAAATTTAAGCCTGTCTGTCGGAATTTCTATCCCTGCTTCTTCATATAACCATTCTGCAATATGGGTAAATTGATCTATCAAAAATGCTTCATTGATGTGCGTCTCATCCCGAAGCGTAAAATCTAAATCCTCTGAAAAACGATAGGTTTCAAAGTAGCACTTCTTCAAGCAAGTTCCACCTTTGAATACCCATGATTGAGATAATACAGCGTTTCTATTAATGCCAGCGAGCAACCAACCGAGCACATAGTCTTTTTCTACAACATTGGGCGTTAAACCTGTTTCATCAGCAACAGCCATTATTTCGTCTTTGCTGATCATTTAGTCTTTTCTCCCGGCACCCATAGTCTCCATCGTGTAACCAATCGATTATTTTTCGCATTTTTATCGAGAGTGGCGTAGCCCGAAGTCAAATATTTGCGACACTCTTTAACAAACGAAGGACTGAATTCAAGTGTTTCAGCTAGATAACCCAGTTTTTTAAAAAGTGCGCCGTTATTAATTTTAATGGCGTAGTTCAGCAATGCATCAAGATCGTCAGGCTTATCAAAAATCCGCGTAAATTCACTCAAGCAATCTGTTACATGTTGCAAACCTGCGCCTAAGTGCAAATCATCAATGCAATCTAAAAGGGTTTTATACGGGTCTGAAATCTGTATCTTCGTATTTTCCCGCCATATGGTTTTAGTACCAAACAAGTGCTTTTCAGGAACGTACTTGATAAAAAAATTTACGCCCTGATGGCCAGTTTCACCATACGAGACACGCTTATGCGTAAGTACACAGACCGACCTGAAAAGTTGTTCCGTTAGCTCCCAATATTCCAATGCACTCCAGCCACCAATATATCCCGGTGTGTATAATTCCGGTACTAGCACCCAAGGGTCTTCAAGTACTTGTGTTTGCCCCAGTGCCGATGGTTGAACGGGAACATATAAGCCATGCGCAACACGCCGGATTACCCCCTGTTTATGCCATCCGGCGAGCAATCTAGACGCATGTTGCCGATCAATTTCGAAGACACGCATTGCATCGGCAACCCGGATTGTGCCGGGAGTTGCACGTAATAGTGCCGCTAAGCGTTTCTGTCTCGTCGATGAGGATTCGATCATATGACTATATAAAAATGCAAATTATTAACGTTTTTAGAGCATATCACGCTTGTTGATATAGCACTATATAGAAACACATAAAGAATACAATAAATAGGATTATTATGTTATCTAATATAGCTATGATGTTATTCAAGAAATATTTTTCTTTGAATCCAAAGACGTATATCCTTGGCCGTCGTCCACTGGCAAAACAGTGATCGCGATTGAGCGGTGACATGCTCACGGCATCCAATCGGCGGACGGTTGGTCGACTAGGTGCGTTGGGGGCAACGCTGAATGCTCCCCTAACTAGCGATTAATTGAGCATTCGTTTATGCATGGGTTTGGTGCAGGTGGGAGAGGCAATTCTCCCAAGTCCTGCGAGTGATAAAACGGCGATACGTTTTGGTGGTGCATGAAGGCTCGATGCCGAGTGCACCACAGGCGAGAGGGATACAACGGGAGAGCGCCAGCGTCTCCCTTACCAAGATTGCGTTGGACGAAAGAATGGAACATTTTGTAGTACAACGCACATCTTGCGTGTAACGGGAAACGATGTAGGACAGTAAGCGTTGTGTAGTACTAACGTGGATGGATGCATCAATCAATGCTTCGAGGATTTTTCGATCAAGGTGCACAAGGCTTGCTCGAAACCGCTTAACTTATTGGATCGGATTGTCGATTCGGATTCGCCGCTGGTCGCCAAAGCGCTCGAAAAACGGATTGAGGAATTGCGGAGTAAAAAGCTTGTGATCGAGGAAAAATTGAGCCGTTGTGGTCGTCCGCTCAAGACCTATGATGAGATGTATCGAACTTCACTAAGGTTTCTTCAAGAACCCCATAAAATATGGGCCTTAGGACGGTTTGAGGATAAACGTGCGATGCTAAAACTCACCTTTACTGACCGTCTGACCTATGTACGAAATGAGGGGTATCGAACCCCTGATTTATCATTGCCTTTCAGCCTGTTAGGGGATAACTCAGGTCAAAAAATGAAAATGGTGCCGAGGGGGGGAATCGAACCCCCATGATGTCACCATCGCTGGATTTTGAATCCAGTGCGTCTACCAATTCCGCCACCTCGGCAAGCATGCCTCTGTTATTAGGATAAACAGAGGAAGGCGCAATTATTACTGAAAAACCGATGGACAGCAAGCCGAGCAAATAAAAACCATGCAATAAATCCGTTTCTCAAGCACATTGCACCATACAAACCCTGCGTGCTGCTGTTTTTTCCGGGATAATAGCGGGGATGAAAATACAGGATTTTGATTTTAATCTTCCTCAAGAATTGATTGCCCAATTTCCCACCGAGCAGCGATCCGACAGCCGAATGCTGTACCTTGACAGTCGCCACGATCAATTGCAGGATAGCTTGTTTACTGAATTACCAAGTTATCTGCGTGCTGGTGACGTGATGGTTTTTAATGACACAGCGGTCATTAAGGCGCGTTTAACTGGTTTAAAAAGTAGCGGCGGTAAAGTTGAAGTAATGGTTGAGCGCGTATTAGACGATCATCATGTCGTCGCTTTTATTCGTGCCAGCCATGCGCCAAAAGTTGGCTCAGAATTATTGCTGGTAAATTTATTTACAGCAACCGTATTGGCTCGTGAGGGAATGTTTTACACATTAAGCTTTCAACATGAGAAAACGGTGACAGAGTTATTAGCGTGTTACGGTCAACTCCCCTTGCCACCCTATATCGACCGGCAAGCTGACCTTGCTGACGAGAAACGATACCAAACCGTTTATGCCAAAAATCCCGGTGCTGTTGCGGCCCCGACTGCCGGTTTACATTTTGATGAAACAATGTTGAATAAACTACGTGCGATGGGTGTGGTCATCGCTTATGTCACGTTGCATGTGGGTGCGGGGACATTTCAGCCTGTGCGTGTTGAGAAGATTGCCGAACATCAAATGCATCGTGAAACATTTCATCTTCCATCCGAAACTGTTGAGGCTATTGAACAAGCTAAAACACAGGGTGGACGAATTCTAGCGGTCGGCACGACCTCACTTCGCGCACTAGAGGCTTCAGCTAGTGCAAATAATGGCCGTTTAATTGCCGGGTTTGGAGACACCGATATTTTTATCACACCAGGTTACCGCTTTCAGGTGATTGAACGATTATTGACCAATTTTCATTTACCACGCTCTACCCTTTTGATGCTTGTTTCTGCTTTTGCTGGAATGGATAATATACGCCACGCTTATCAACATGCCATCGCCAACCAATATCGTTTTTTTAGTTATGGCGATGCCATGCTCATTGAGAAAAAATCATGAAATTCCAATTACATTGCACGGATGGTGCAGCCCGTCGTGGCACTCTGACCCTCAACCACGGCGTAGTGGAAACCCCTGTTTTTATGCCGGTGGGCACTTATGGTGCGGTGAAAAGCATGTCACCGGCAATGCTGCAAAATATCAATGCGCAAATTATATTGGGTAATACGTTTCATTTATGGCTTCGTCCCGGGTTGGAAGTGATTGAGGCGCATGACGGGTTACATGGATTTATGAATTGGCATGGGCCGATATTAACGGATTCTGGCGGTTTCCAGGTTTACAGTCTGGGCGCGTTACGCAAGATCACCGAAGAAGGCGTCACCTTCAAGTCACCGATTAATGGGGATAAATGCTTTCTAACGCCAGAACAGTCCATGCATATCCAGCGCATACTCAACTCGGATATCGTGATGATTTTTGACGACTGCACACCTTACCCCGCCGATGAAAAAACCACACGTGATTCAATGCAGCTCAGTATCCGCTGGGCAGAGCGCTCCAAAAAAGCACACGGTGACAACCCCAATGCACTGTTTGGGATTGTTCAAGGCGGCATGTATGAGCATTTACGTAATGAATCCTCTGACGCATTACAACAATTTAATTTTGATGGTTATGCCATCGGCGGCTTATCGGTTGGTGAACCAAAAGCGGATATGCAACGAATTCTGAAGCATACCGCACCGCTACTGCCTGAAAATAAACCGCGTTATTTAATGGGGGTTGGCACACCGTCTGACATCGTCAATGCCGTGGCACAAGGGATCGATATGTTTGATTGTGTTCTGCCCACACGCAATGCCCGCAATGGATGGCTATACACGCGTAACGGCGTTATCAAGCTGCGCAATAGCCAATACCGGCTGGTTACAACACCACCGGACAAAAATTGTGCTTGTTATACTTGCCAAAATTTTTCGCTTGCTTACTTACATCATTTGCAACGCATTAATGAAATTCTTGGTGCCCATTTAAATACTATTCACAATTTGTTCTATTATCAGCAGTTAATGTCTGAAATTCGGGCTGCAATTGAGCATGGACAATTTGAAGAATTTGCAAGAGAATTTCAAGCATAAGCTCCCGTCATGCTAATATGTGGGTTTTTTTTATAATTGTTTCTGGAGAAATATCATGTTGATTAGTGAAGCATTCGCCCAAGCCGCTGCTCCCGCAGAATCTGATGGCAGCTTAATGGGTTTATTACCGTTGTTTGGTATCTTCCTTATATTCTATTTTTTGCTTATTAGACCACAAGCGAAACGCGCAAAGGAACACAAACTATTGATTGAGGGCCTGCAAAGAGGTGATGAAGTGATTACCAACGGTGGTGTATTAGGATTGCTCACCAATGTCAGTGAAAGCTATGTCATCGTTGAAGTTGGGCCGAATAATGAAATCACGGTTCTTAAAACATCCATTCAAACCTTGTTGCCAAAAGGTACCTTGAAAGGTATTGAGCCACCGAAGAGTGGAAAAAGAAAAACAGCTAAAAGCAATACGGCAAGTCAAGAAGACAAGAAAGCCAAAGAAGCAGATGACGTATCCGACAACGATGACGATGCAAAAAGCAAAGATAAAAGCTAATTATCTACTACAAAGGCAAGTAACTTGCTTTTGTAGATTTTCATATTCACCTAATATAAAGAATTAAATTACCATGAACCGCTACGCGCTCTGGAAATATCTGATTATTGCGGTTTCACTTGTGCTCGGACTGCTCTACACCTTACCAAATTTTTACGGTGAGTCACCTGCAGTACAAATATCCCCATTACGGATAACAGCAAGTACTGATACCACATTATTAAAACGAGTTGAAGACGCATTAGAAAAGGCCCAAATCACCAGCGATGGAATGTTTCTTGAAGAAGGCGGCATCAAAGTACGATTCGCTGATACAGACATCCAAATCAAGGCTAGAGATCTTCTACAATCGACACTTGGCGATGATTATATCGTTGCATTAAACCTACTGCCCAATTCGCCTCAATGGCTGACTAATCTTGGCGCACTCCCGATGTATCTGGGTCTTGATTTGCGTGGTGGTGTGCATTTTATGCTTGAAGTCGACATGGACGGCGCACTAAGCAAGTCGCTTGATCGTTATAGTACAGATATCCGCAGTTTGTTGCGTGAAAAACGCATCGCTTATTCAGGCCTGGAAAAACAAGGTGAAAGCCTGATTATAAAATTTCGTGACACGGAAGCACGCTCACAGGCTGAGGAAGAACTAAAGTCGACTTATGAAGATCTTGGCTTCAGTCAAGAACAGGTTGGCAACCGTTACCACCTTGTCGCCTCTATCCTGAACGAAGCTAAAATTCGCATGCAGGATTCTGCGGTACAACAAAACATTACCACACTACGGAATCGTGTTAACGAATTAGGTGTTGCAGAACCAATTATTCAAAAAGCGGGTGCTGATCGCGTTATTGTTCAGTTGCCTGGCGTACAAGATACTGCTAAAGCCAAGGATATTTTAGGTCGTACAGCGACACTAGAAATACGCATGGTCGATGATGAACGTGATTTGGATGCGGCGCTACGCGGTCAAGTACCATTTGGTTTAGAGCTTTATGAAGAGCGCGGTGGCGGACCATTGTTGGTTAGAAAGCAGGTTCTATTAACTGGCGAACGAATTACAGATGCTCAGCCCGGATTTGATAAAGATAATCAACCTGCTGTCCATATCAGCCTAGACAACAACGGTTCACGTATGTTCAAACAGTTGACACGTGAAAATGTTGGCAGAAGAATGGCTATCCTTCTGATTGAAAGAAACGTTGCTGAAGTGGTCACCGCTCCGGTTATTCGGGAAGAAATTGGCGGTGGTCGTGTTCAGATCAGTGGCCGCATGACCAGTATTGAAGCCAGAGATGTCGCACTACTGTTAAGAGCGGGTGCTTTAGCTGCGCCGATGGATATTATTGAAGAACGCACTGTAGGACCAAGTTTAGGGGCGGATAATATTTCAAGAGGCTTTAATTCAACGCTGTATGGCTTCCTAGCAGTCGCAATGTTCATTGCGGCCTACTATATGGCATTTGGCCTTATTTCCGTAACTGCACTCAGCATTAATTTGCTCTTACTCGTTGGCTTGTTGTCGATTATGCAAGCCACTCTCACATTACCCGGTATGGCGGCGCTCGCATTAACAGTCGGTATGGCAATTGATGCCAATGTACTGATTAATGAACGAATACGTGATGAACTACGTCTAGGCGTCTCACCGCAGCTTGCGATCCAGTCCGGTTATGAGCGGGCGATTGGCACGATTTTGGATTCCAATATTACAACGCTAATTGCCGGTATTGCGTTATTTGCATTTGGATCAGGACCTGTTAAAGGATTTGCTGTCGTACTCTGCCTAGGTATCTTAACCTCTGTATTTACAGCTATTTTTGTTTCACGCGGCATGGTTAATTTCATGTATGGTAATCGCAAACTTAGCAAGCTACCAATTGGACAAGTCTGGGTACCCCCTAAAATATCCGGTGCCGATTCTGTTTTAGACTCAGCTGAGTTTTTTGAAAATAATGAAGTGACTGATAGCACAGATGAGAAGAAAAAATTAATTGCTAAACCTACCCGGAAAGAAGTTCGTGCTAAGAAGTCATCCATAATAGCGCAGGAAGAATCTGTCATAACGGCTGACACAAAGGCAACCGAACAACCTAATGAAGTTGTGGCTGAAGAACAAGAGCCTAAGGAAGATTCTACTACTAAAGCCAAACCTAAAAAGGCAAGCAGTAAATCAAGCACAAAAGCTAAAGGCAAACGGAAAGCTTCTGGCAGCAAAAAATCAAAATAGCAATTATCGGTTAACAAGGAATTAATAATGGAATTTTTTAGATTTAGTCGCGATATCCAGTTCATGAATTGGCGACGTGCAGCGGCTGCTATTTCGATACTGACATTTATTTTATCTGTCTTTTTTATTGCGACAAGAGGCCTAAACCTTGGTGTCGACTTTACAGGTGGCACTGTATTGGAGGTCAGTTATGAACAAGCTGCTGACCTTAACGAGATCAGGAACGTTCTGGCTGGCTTGGAATTAACTGATGTCACGGTACAGAATTTTGGTACATCACGAGATGTCATGATTCGTTTGCCGGTTATTCCCGAACACTCCAGTGCACAATTATCAGAAACTGTTTTGGAAGCATTAAGACTATCTAATGCGACAGTTGAAATGCGTCGAGTAGAATTTGTCGGCCCTCAAGTTGGTAAAGAATTACTTGAGAATGGTGCCTTGGCACTCTTGTTCGTTTCACTAGGTATCGTTGCTTATTTAGCTGTCCGTTTTGAATGGAAATTTGGTATTGCGGGTATTATTGCTAACTTACATGACGTGATTATTATTCTTGGTTTCTTCGCATTTTTTCAATGGGAATTTTCGCTCACTGTTTTGGCCGCCGTTCTTGCGGTATTAGGCTATTCAGTCAATGAGTCAGTAGTTATTTTCGACCGTATTCGTGAAAACTTCCGTAAGTTGCGTAAAGCATCTGTTGAGAAAGTCATTAATAACGCCATCACACGAACCATGGCCCGCACAATCATCACTCATGGTAGTACTCAAATGGTCGTCATCTCAATGCTGCTATTTGGTGGTGAGGTACTGCATTATTTCGCGTTAGCTTTAACAATTGGAATTTTATTTGGTATTTACTCCTCAATAATGGTGGCTAGCCCAATTATTATGATGTTAGGTGTAAAACGCGAGGATTTGATTAAGATAGAAGAGAAAAAACCTGAAAATGATGGCGCAGTCGTTTAAGAAACATTTTCAAACCTTTAAGATTTATGCTCAAACATCATTAGCATGATTTCAAATTGTTATTTAGCAACAAAATCACTTCAATAGGATAAAACTATCTTGTTATCTGAGTTATTTACTGAGATCATCACTTGGATTGTCGACATCGTGGGGAGCCTTGGCTACCCCGGTGTTTTTATCCTTATGTTACTTGAATCGAGCTTCGTCCCATTCCCTAGCGAGGTGATCATGATTCCTGCTGGCTACCTCGCATCTAAGGGTGAAATGAACATTTTCATTGTAATCTTCTGTGGCATCTCGGGTAGTCTATTAGGTGCATTAGTCAATTACTTTCTAGCAATCAGACTTGGTCGCCCATTTCTATTGCACTACGGAAAATATGTCATGTTTAATGAAGAAGGACTCAGAAAAATGGAAGACTTCTTCTCCCGACACGGCCATATTTCGACATTCACCGGTCGACTCATACCAATGGTTCGACAGTATATTTCGATACCTGCTGGATTGGCGCGCATGAATCTTCCTGTATTTTGCTTCTATACTAGCTTGGGTGCTGGAATTTGGGTTATCATCTTGACATTGCTTGGCTACTTTATTGGCGAGAATGAAACATTAATTAAAGATTACCTGCGGGACATTATTATTTCTCTCGTTATTATCTGTAGCATGTTAGTTACTTTCTACTGGCTTCATCATCGTCGAAAGAACTCGTGAAACTTACTGACAGAGGCTCCAGATTACGGTTCAAAGCCGGATAATTGACTACTTGACCGTCTCGTTTATCTCTATTAAATAACTTCTCAGTTGATACAATTTACTCAAAACCCTTGAACCTAAAATCCTCAGTTGAATGATGCTTAGAATGCATTGTCATTTATTTTTGGCAAGGCGCAGTGAGAAGTGAACGAGTTATTGCAACGAATTGCAACACAGCAAAAATGAAACAATAGCGTGCTATAAACATCATAGCGAGGCTCACCCAAATGGTGCCTATCATATTAAAAACATGATTCTTAATTTCATAAGGTTGTTTGTTTTTGTAGCGACCAACTGAGGAATTTAGGTTTAAATTTAAGCGGTAACAAAATCCAACAAAAAAGCCACAATATATATTGTGGCTTTTTCTGCAGGATGAGTTCCAAGAATGTTCTCAACTCATCCCTTTTTCTACAAAACTGACTTGTTAAGCTGCCGCAGCATCTTCCGGCTTCTTACGGCTACGCATGAAGAAAAACCCTACCGCACCAACGATTAATACGGCTGGCAACACCGTTGAGAACCAAGCAATTGGTTCACCTTCACCTACTGAAAATGGAAATACTGATACCC
>JAJFJJ010000141.1 GCA_021774195.1 Nitrosomonas sp.
GCGATCACAAGATGTCCCGTCACCGCGTTGCAGCACTTGCCAAGGGAACAACCATTGTCTGCGTGCTGCGTCTTGCGACGAAACATCTTGTAATCGCTGTATCCGTCAATATCAGGTAGACGGAGTACTAGACATTTCTGAAGCGATCAACTGAGGATTTTAGAATGATGTAATCCCTATTGCAAAATACTACTCAGCCAACGTCATGCCGCTGGGTACGCTGCTTGGTACGTTGCGTCGATCATCTAGAAAAGAGCTATCTGTCAGAGCATGCAGAAAACTTATCAATTGTGCAAATTCTTCGTCATCTAAATCAACACTGGCCAACTCATTACGCTGAATGATTTGCTCTATCCGCCATGCATCATTCATCACGACAAAATCCTGTTCATCCAAATCGGCGCGTGAAGGCATGCGCACCTTGCTAATGTCATAGTCAAACAAGCTATCAACAGGAGACAGGTGATGACGAACCACTGCCTCCAATGAATCATAGGCACCGGCATGACCATAAGGCGCAGTCAGAGCAACATTACGTAAGGTCGGCGTGCGGAATCTAAATCGATCATTTACATTCCCGGTAACTGCTTCACGGCCAAAATCTTCGCGGCCATCATCATAGCCATCAGAGTTATGTCCTTTTCCGGGACCAATTTGCGGCATGGCAATCGCATGAAACCCCTGATCCGTTTGAAACTTGCCACTGTGACAACCACCACAATTGGCCTTGCCATAAAACAATTTCATTCCTCTTTCTTCATTTGTGCTCAACGCCCAATTATCACCACGCAGATACTGGTCAAAACGACTGTTGTCGGCGCGCCAGGCTGTGGCTTCAAATGCGGCGATGGCATTGGCTGCATCTTTAAACTGAATATCGTTAGCAGTATTGATCTGACCGGGATAGGCAGCCTGGAACATGGCAACATATTCTGGAATTGCGCGTAGCCGTTGCGCCAATAGGCCCCAAACACCGTTCTCACCGGCTAAGATCCCCCCTGCTGCTGCATCAGCCACAGGATTTTCACTTGCTTGGCCGGCCATTTCTGTGGCTGAAGTCACTGGGAACATGGCCTGTACAGCCAGCGGATTATCAAGCCCTAATGGCAGTTGCTCACCTGCCGGAGAAGTAAAGCCTGAAGGGTGTGAATTGTCTATAGTCACTCGTCCATCATGGAACATAACAGCAAATTCTTTGGCGCCCAGATTAAAAATATGCGGTGCATTACGCGGTACACGCTCATGAACAGCATCACTACCACTACCGGTATCACGCGTAACGCCTAGACCTTTTCCACCTTCACCAACAGGAAGCGCCAAACCATCCCCAGTACCCGTTAATGAATGGTGGCAAGTGGCACAAGAGATGTTGCCATTACCACTGAGGATTTTGTCATAAAATAACACTTTCCCAAGTTCTACTTTGGCACTGGATGGTGCCGGATAATAATCGTTATCGGTAACAGGCAAAGGCTCGTAATTCCCCGCCTGCGCCACAACTGTCGTGGCATAAATTGTCAATCCTAAACAAACTTTTGTTAAACTCAATTTCATAATCTACCTTCTATTCCTTTATTAATAACTCAACAAACTACTCGCCACATCTCAAATGGGTCTGATGCTGCAAGTAAAAGGATTTTAGTAGAGAATAAATGTTCTAAAAATGTGACATGATGTCACATGTGGCATAGTGTCGCGCCCTGTATTCTTAGCCTGAATTTTGCTCCAGCACGCGATATTTTAGCTTGCAAGTCTTACACTTATTGGCTTTCAGAAATTTTGATGAGAATACAGTTTGCACCCGGGGCTTCACTTGTTTTGAACTGAACACATATGCGCCTTATACCGCAGAATAACTGCGTTACGGGTCACGAACATGCCCACTTCTGAATAGTTCAGCGTTTAAATTCCAGCAACTGATGCAATCTTCAGTTTAGCTGTTAAGCATGCTCACCGGATTTATCCGTATGGATGGGCCTATGGTGTTTCACGGTAACTATTCAGGGGGAAGACAAGGCATTTACTGCGGACACCGATGCCTTTAAGATAAATGACACACAACAAGATATTAGTTTTATTTCGATAAATTAGCCTGAAATTTTGTATCCACAGGGATTATTTTTTATCGTTATCAACATGTTTACTTCCAGCAAACCTTTCTTTTTGCTTCTTTTCATCCTTCCAATTAGCCAAGATAATCGCCAACAAACCGAGAATTATCTCGTCAATTAGAGGAATAAAATCTGGTATTAACAAGTCGATAAAAAACAGTCCGGTAACGATTAGGAAAAGATTTCTGAATCTTAGCTGGTTGGCAAAATTCAGGAATATAGCAATCAAAGCACGTGGATGCATAGTCGGGAAAAATATCGTAATTAAAATTTTATGAGGTCGGAAAAAAGTAAAAATCTCAGATAAACATTGTTGGCACATCAGCCAAACATATTCCAAATGCTCGTTTATTGCGTATTGTAAATACCACTGAAAATTCACTTTGAGCAAAACGCACACTTTGCATCATGTAAGAACTACATCAGCCATTCTGGGCGCAGTATCATCATGCCGCCTAAACCGAGCATAACAACACCACTTATAAGTTTAAGCCAACGCCCTGTCTGTTCTGTTAGCTTACGATTGCTCAACGCAATAACAGCAACCGCAACCATCAGTGAATCATCGGCCACATAACCAGCTATATAGAGACCCAAGTACGCGTAATATGCTGTTGGACTTAAATCTTGCTGGACTAATATCGCAGTATAGATTGCAGGAAAACCTGCCGTACATAGTAACTCGATAAAATTGACCATAATGGCGAGAATGACAACTGCTGTCAGAGAAGGTAATAGCTTATCTGCGGCGAGTACTGCTCTCATTCGCGCATATATACCAGGCTTAGCTGAGTCCGGAATGGATAATGTAAACCCTTGTTTCCAATAAATGGAGTCCTTCACATTCAGCCCGCCGATCGCTAGTGCCATACCGCCAAGTACCCATTGTAAAGCGGCTGACATTCCTATCAATAAGAAGACATTAAGCCAAGCTGCCATGAATGCATAATCCTAAATTCCTCAGTTGGCCGCTACAAAAACAACCAACATTATGAAATTAAGAATAATATTTTTAATATGATACACACCTCTTGGGTGAGCCTCGCTATGATGTTTATAGCACGCTATTTTTTCATTTTTGCTGTGTTGCAATTCGTTGCAATAACTCGTTACTTCGCCTCATTGCGCCTTGCCAAAAAGAAACAATAACGCACTCTAAACACCATCCAACTGAGGATTTTAGGATAATAGATTGCGCCACTTACCAGTACAAAAGTACCCGCAATCAATATCATTCTTTTGCGATCTTGAATATGAACCAGCATGGATAACAAGAATAACAATACCCACATCGCACAGGGATTAAACCCATCTAGCAAACCCAT
>JAJFJJ010000142.1 GCA_021774195.1 Nitrosomonas sp.
GTTCTGTTGGGGGACCGTAAACTAGTTATCAGCCTCTGGGCTTCCGCTTCTCTCGCGGATGATCGCTCTAATCCCAAACGATGCATCTGATGCTAAAAAAGACCGCCTGTATGTGGCAGCCCTTTTCATTGTCATCTGCTAATCAAGCGTATCGCGTCAAACGGCGAATGCGTCAGTGACGCCGCTTAGCTCGATGCTGCCGTCCTGAACACCGTCAGCCAGATCGAAAGTGTCTAGGATTGATTCGCCACCATAGACAAGGTAAGTTTCGCCACTTGAGTGGCCATTGGGATCTGCACTGTTAGCCCCGATCAGCATGTCGTCAAAGCCGTCGCCGTTCACATCTCCCGCTGAGGAGACGGAAAGACCGCTGTAGTCATAAGCATCAATGCCGTTCATCACGAAGCCATTGCTGCCATTGAGGCTCGAGAGATCGAGGCTGGCAGGGATACCTGATGCCGCACCGTAGACCAGGTAGGTTTCGCCACTACCACCGCCATTGGGATCTCCCCTGCTAGCCCCGATCAGCATGTCGTCAAAGCCGTCGCCGTTTACATCACCTGCTGAGGAGACGGAAGTGCCGCTGAAATCAAAAGCATCAATGCCGTTCATCACGAAGCCATTGCTGCCATCAAGGCTCGAGAGATCGAGACTGGCCGGGATACCCGATGCCGCCCCGTAGACCAGGTAGGTTTCGCCACTACTGTTACCATTGGGATCTGCCCCGAAAGCCCCGATTAGCATGTCGTCAAAGCCGTCACCGTTTACATCTCCCGCTGAGGAGACGGAAGGGCCGCTGTAGTCATAAGCATCAATGCCGTTCATCACGAAGCCATTGCTGCCATTGAGGCTCGAGAGATCGAGGCTGGCCGGGATACCCGATGCCGCCCCGTAGACCAGGTAGGTTTCACCACTTTGGCCGCCATGGGGATCTGCCTGGTTAGCCCCGATCAGCATGTCGTCAAAGCCGTCACCGTTCACATCACCCGCTGAAGAGACGGAACGGCCGCTAAAATCAAGAGCATCAATGCCGTTCATCACGAAGCCATTGCTGCCATCAAGGTCCGAGAGATTGAGGCTGGCTGGGAGACCTGATGCCGCCCCGTAGACCAGGTAGGTTTCGCCACTATACCTGCCATTGGGGTCTGCACCGTCAGCCCCGATCAGCATGTCGTCAAAGCCGTCACCGTTCACATCTCCCGCTGAAGAGACGGAATGGCCGCTGGAATCAGAAGCATCAATGCCGTTCATCACGAAGCCATTGCTGCCATCGAGGCTCGAGAGATCGAGACTGGCCGGGATACCCGATGCCACCCCGTAGACCAGGTAGGTTTCGCCACTACCACCGCCATTGGGATCTGCATGGTTAGCCCCGATCAGCATGTCGTCAAAGCCGTCACCGTTCACATCTCCCGCTGAGGAGACGGAAAGGCCGCTGCCGTCACCGGGATCAATACCGTTCAGGACTGCGCCAAATGTGAGCGGCAACGGTACTTCGTTCACATCCGCCACGGTCACCTGGATCGCCTGGATGTCGCTTTGCACCCCGTCTGACACTTCAACCATCACGTCATAGACGTTATCACCCCCTGCATCGCCCGGCACTTCGAAATCCGGGGCCGCTGCAAAAGCCAACGCGCCGGTAGCCGCATCAATGGTGAAAAACCCGGAATCTACGCCGCCAGCAATGGCAAAGCTCAGCGTACCTACTGTATCCGCATCGGTTGCCGTTACCGTGGTCACTGCAGTCGAATTCTCGTCGATACCAATGGCAGCACCTGAGGTGATGACAGGTGCATTGTCGTTCACATCGCCCACGGTCACTTGGATCGCCTGGGTGTCCAGCAGCAATGCACCATCGTTAACCTGGACGTCGACGTCATAAATATTGTCGCCGCCGATCGGCGCTTCAAAGTCGGGCGAAGTGTTGAAAATCAGTTCACCCGTGGCCGTGTTGATCTGGAACAAAGCGGAATCGGTGCCGCCAATGATCGAGTAGCTCAGGATCTCGGTTCCGTCGTTGAGCGAATACTGGTCCAGCGCCGTGACCGTGGTCACCAAGCTGGTGTTCTCGTCGACGGTAACCTGAGCAGTATCGCCGCCGCCATCCGAGGTGATGAGTGGGCCGACCTCTGTCAGGATCAGATCGAACAATTCCTGCAGGCGCGCCTGGGCTTCAGTGGACAGATCGCCTGACGCAAGAATGACCACCATTCCGGCCAAAACGTTTGCGGGTGGCTCGTGGCCCTGTAAAATCGCGTCAGAATAATTCGCAAGCTGCTGCTCTTTCTCCAGTTGAGTCAAATTTATGTTGAGAATCGAGTTCTCAAAAGGGTTTGTCAGTCCATTTATACTTGTCATTACGTATTCCTCTGCCTTGATATTGCCGCCTCGGCCCAAAAGGAAGCAGCGATGTTGCGATTGATATGTTGTGGGTGGGCGGCGTTATATCTTCGAAGCCCGCACGTATTGGGACGTTCTTGATCAAGATCTTGATCTTCTCCAATAGTTTATCCACCAAGCTAACGCTTTAACACTGTCGTAAATTGCCCCTAGCTTTCAGAAGGATATCGGTAAATAAACTATCTTCTTATCTTTTTCAGAAGGTGTGAATGTGCTGAAAAATGGCTCGATTATTACACACTGTAATAATCGAAAGATAATTGCAATTAAGTGATCTTAGCACAGAAAAATCAATAGGTTTTCTGCATTTTTATGCTTCTAAGAAAGGGTCAAGTCAGTTATCTAGCGGTAAGTAATACGGCAGATTTTTTTCAATACCCTATCAAAAAGTAGCAAACATAATTAATAAACAGACCCTTCATCAGGTGATTAATCGTCCTGCAATTCAGGCTATACGTCGGGAAATGTCATTCCGATTGAGTGGTGCCCTACCATTGGCTTGGATGATACATGTCAGCCTGTCGGTAGCGGCGTCTCGGGTTCCGGGCGTACCACGAAGCGGATCTCGTCGGTCCTGAAGCCAAGCGCCATCGGCCGGATGATGCCGGGAAGGGTTGCGACATCGTAGAGCTCTTGTACCACGCCCCCTGTGTCAGCATAGTTGTCGCCTCTAATTTTCAACTAGAGGAAGATAAAAATGAGAACAAGATTCACGCAAGCCTATAAAATACAAGCAGTAGAAAAAGCGCTTACTCGCAGCGAAACGACAAATTTGGTGGAAAT
>JAJFJJ010000143.1 GCA_021774195.1 Nitrosomonas sp.
AAAAATTCGGATTTCTAAACAAGACAAGGCGAGAACAAAAAATATTGACGCAGCATATAACTGATATGTAAGGAGATATTTTTTGTGAGTAACGCAGTATTGTGACGAAATATGGATTTTTAGAGGTGCCCAACAGATAAGCTAGCACCCCCATACCCTCCACCGCCCGGCGTCTCTATCACAAAAATATCGCCTTTCTCCAATTCAACACTTGCAGTCGCACCCAGCGACTCAATCGTGCCATTCTTTCGCTCCACCCAATTACACCCAGTCTTTCCATTCTCTCCACCTTGCAATCCAAACGGTGGAATACGGCGGTGATTAGAAAGAATAGCGGCGTGCATGGCCTCGTTAAAACGGATACGACGGATCACACCATCGCCGCCTTTGTGGCGGCCATTGCCGCCGGAATTCTTGCGGATTGAAAAACCCTCGACCCGCACCGGATAGCGTAACTCGAGCACCTCGGGGTCGGTCAGGCGGGAGTTGGTCATATGGGTATGTACAGCACTTTGCCCGTCAAAATCCGGTCCCGCACCGGCACCGCCGCAAATCGTTTCGTAATACTGGTAGCGATCATTACCGAAAGTAAAGTTATTCATACTGCCTTGTGCAGCGGCCATAACGCCGAGTGCGCCATATAGCGCATCAGTCACGCACTGACTGGTTTCCACGTTACCCGCGACTACCGCCGCAGGATAAGCGGGGTTAAGCATGCAGCCTTCTGGAGCGATGATTTCGATGGGTTTCATACAACCGGCATTGAGTGGAATATCGTCATTCACCAGTGTGCGAAAGACATACAGCACCGCAGCACGACAGACGGGTAGCGGCGCGTTAAAATTGTTAGGCCGCTGCAGGGAAGAACCGGTGAAGTCGATCACGGCCTGGCGTTTTTTCTTGTCGATGCGGATCGCCACTTTGATTTCAGAGCCATCATCCATCGCGTAACAAAATGTACCATCGGACAGCACCGCCAGCACCCGGCGCACGCTTTCTTCAGCGTTGTCCTGCACATGCTGCATATAGGCTTGCACCACATCCAAGCCAAAATGCTCGGCCATGCGTTTGAGTTCACTCACCCCCTTCTCATTGGCAGCAATCTGCGCACCCAGATCGGAAATATTTTGCTCGGGATTTCGTGCAGGATATTGATGATCCATCAGCAAGTGACGGATTTCTGTTTCCAGCAATTGATTGTTACGCACAATCTGAATATTGTCGAACAGAATGCCTTCCTCTTCCACCGTTGTACTATTGGGTGGCATGGAACCCGGCGTGATACCGCCGAGATCAGCATGATGGCCACGTGAGGCGACATAAAAAATAATCGCTTTGCCGGAGACATCAAATACTGGGGTAACCACCGTCACATCGGGCAAGTGGGTACCCCCGTTATACGGCGCGTTAATGGCAAAAACATCACCCGGCTGCATGCTGGCATGTCCGGCAATCACCGCTTTGACACTCTCCCCCATGCTGCCCAGATGCACCGGCATATGCGGCGCGTTGGCGACCAGATGGCCATGACGGTCAAACACCGCACAAGAAAAGTCCAATCGTTCCTTAATATTGACGGAAGATGCGGTGTTGGCCAGGGTTGCGCCCATTTGCTCGGCAATCGACATAAACAGGTTGTTAAACACTTCCAGCATGACTGGGTCGGCATTGGTGCCAATACTTTCACGCTGTGGCCGTGGAATGTGCCGCGTCAGCACCAAGCCACCATCTTCGACACAAACCGCTTGCCAACCCGGTTCGATGATGGTGGTGGCGTTCACATCAAAAATGATCGCAGGGCCTTGGACGACATCGTCACAAGCTAACGTGGAAAGTTCATGTATTGGCGTCGAATGAAGCTTTCCACCACTGGCCATACTGACATTTTTGACTGGCGAGTCGGTTGACGTGTGGCTTTTTGTGTCAATGATCATAGCGGTTTGATTATCAGCAGCACCAATGGCCTCCACAGATAACGCTTCAATCATAAGCGCACGCCCCGACTGCACAAAACCAAATTGACGTTGGTGCATGTCTTCAAAACCCGCTCTCAATTGTTCCAATGACCCATATTCCAAACTTAATGCGGTATCGGTACCTTGATAGCGCAAATAAGCACGATGGACCACACGAATATTTTGTTCGGCAACCCCTTGATTGGTCACTTCTTCAATCACCATTCGAGCCAGTTCATCCAGTGTGCTGCCAGCAGCCTGCCAGCTATTGTTATTGAGTTCGGTTTCAACCGCCTGTGTTTTAATCGCAGTAATGTCGGCCAGCCCCATGCCATACGCCGATAAGATTCCCGCCAGCGGATGCACATAAATGGATTTCATCCCCAACGCATCAGCCACCAGACAAGCATGCTGCCCTGCCGCACCACCAAAACAATTCAGTGTGTACTCAGTAATATCGTGCCCTTTTTCAACCGAAATCTTTTTAATCGCATTGGCCATATTTTCAACCGCAATCTGCAAGAACCCTTTCGCCACTTCCGTTGACGATAAGTGTTTGCCGGTCGCTGCATTGATCTCTTTTGTTAAGTTCTGAAACTGTTTTTTAACAATCTCAACGTCCAATGGCCGGTCGGCATTGGGTCCGAAAATATGGGGAAAGAAATCCGGCTGTATTTTACCCAACATAACATTGCAGTCCGTCACCGTTAACGGCCCACCACGGTGATAACAAGCCGGACCAGGATCAGCACCCGCACTATCCGGTCCCACGCGTAAGCGGCTACCATCAAAATGTAAAATTGAACCGCCGCCTGCCGCCACGGTGTGAATATTCATCATCGGCGTGCGAATGCGAACACCGGCAACCGTGGTATCAAACACCCGTTCGAAACTGCCATTGAAATGACTGACGTCGGTTGACGTGCCACCCATATCGAAACCGATGACCTTCTCAAAGCCTCTCTGGCTGGACGTTTTAGCCATGCCCACCACACCACCCGCCGGGCCGGAAAGAATGCTGTCCTTACCCTGAAACAACCGCGCATTGGACAACCCGCCACTAGATCGCATAAACATCAGTTGCCCATCATCCAACCTACCCAGTGAATCGATAATGCCGTTAATATAACGATGTAAAATAGGCGAAAGATAAGCATCCATCACTGTTGTGTCGCCGCGCGAAACTAATTTCATCAAAGGACTGGTTTCAAAACTGGTGGAAATTTGCGTGAACCCAACCTGTTTTGCAATTTCTGCCGCTCGCTTTTCGTGTTCTTGAAACCGATAACCATGCAAAAAAACAATTGCCACCGCTCGAACCCCACATCCGAAAGCCTCAGTGAGCGAGGCTTTCAGCAAACTCTCGTCTAATTCTTGCAAAATTTCGCCATCAACGCCAACCCGCTCATTGGCTTCAATCACAGTTTCATAAAGCATCTCCGGCAACTGAATATCCAGCTCAAAAAGACGCGGGCGATTTTGATAACCAATACGCAACGCATCAGCAAACCCCTTAGTCGTCACCAACGCCACTCGCTCGCCTTTACGCTCCAACAACGCATTAGTCGCAATCGTAGTCCCCATTTTGACCGTACCAATCAATTCCGTCGGAATCGGGTCTTGTGCAGCAACCCCCAGAATCCGGCGAATACCTTCCAAAGCCGCATCTGGATAATGCTCCGGGTTTTCTGACAGCAATTTGTGCGTGGTGATCTGGCCTTCAGGAGAAAGCGCCGCAATATCGGTAAACGTGCCACCACGGTCGATCCAGAATTGCCATTTCTTATTTTGTGCCATGGTGTGTTGTTGATCTTGCATGGGGATTTAAATCTGTTTTGGCGAGTAAAGGAGAATTGGAATTGCGCAAAGCATCAATTACGATTCCGAATCGTATTGAGATCAATATCCAAATCAATCTTCCCTTTATATTGCTTGAGATCTGCAATTTTTGATTTTCGAATTAATTCTTCCAAAGCCAACACAATCACACCTGTTTTAGTATTCTTGTGAGTGAGCTTCATGGCCTGGTTTAATAAATGTTCGGGCAAGTCAATCGTGACACGCATAGTTTCTCCTTGTGCATGCATCGCATATTAGAGGACTCGACATTGACTTTCAATCTTGGTTAACATCAAAATTGGCTGATGACGCCTCAATGATCCATCATACGAAACTGAAATGTGGCAGGAGCCGAAGAAGGATTGTCATAATGCACCTTCGGTTATTACACGTTATGATTATGCCCAATCCAACTCAGTATTAAATCATGTCAGATCATTTTGAATACGATGTTTTTCTTAGTCACAATAAAGCGGACAAGCCACAGGTAAAGCAACTGGCGGAACGACTGAAAGCAGCAGGGATGCGGGTGTGGTTTGATGACTGGGTTATAAAACCAGGGGACGATATTTACCTTGCCGTTGAACACGGACTAGAAGTAACGCGGGTTCAATTATTGTGCCTCTCACAAGCCGCACTTGATTCAGATTGGGTAAAGTTGGAGCGCAGCACGGCTCTGTTTCGCGATCCGACAAACAAGGGACGTCGATTTATCCCGCTACTGCTGGACGATTGTGATCTTCCCGATACGTTACAGCGATATAAATACCTAGATTTCCGCAAGGCAACCGACGCAGCTTTCGAAGTGATTTTGGCCACCTGTCAGCCTGAAAAAAGTTCTGTGCCAAAGGAAAACACACAAATTCATTCAGACCGCCTCCCTAACGTCAAAGGCAAATTCTTCGGGCGTGAAGCTGAGATTCAAATACTCAATGATGCATGGGCAGGCAACGACACCCGTATCATCCAATTTATTGCACCGGGCGGCACAGGCAAGACCAAATTGTTACGCCATTGGTTAGATCAAACGGACAACATTGAAGTGTTGATTGCCTGGTCGTTTTACTCACAGGGAACAAGTGAGGACAAACAGATTTCTGCTACCCCGTTTTTCAGCCATGCGTTTGATAAGCTGGGTTCGACGCGCGATTTATCATCTTTCAATACCGAAGAAGATAAGGGTGAACACCTAGCTGATTTGTTGCGTCAACATCGTGCCGTGCTGGTGTTGGATGGTTTGGAACCGTTGCAACATGCGAGCAAAGGAATGCGTGGTGAATTGAAAGACCGGGCCGTACGCCAACTGTTAAAAAGCCTTGCAGGACAAAACAGTGGGCTATGCATTATTACCACCCGTATTGCCGTGCATGAACTCAGCGACCGCGAGCATGTTCACTCACATGACCTGAAAAACCTCACCCCCGCTGATGGGGTTGAGCTGTTGCAATCGCTAAAGGTAAAAGGTCAAACCCAAGAACTGGAAAAGGCCGTTATGGAATACGGCTGTCATGCCCTCGCACTCAGTCTATTGGGTAATCTTCTTCGTAAGCGACACTATGGCGATATCTTGAAACGCGACACACTGAAAGAACTGGTCCAGCCAGACGGCGAAAGAGAAAGCCGCCACGCCTTCAAGGTCATGCAAGCCTACAAAGAGTGGTTTTCGAATGAGCCAGAGCTAGCACCCGAATTAGCATTGTTAAAGTTGCTGGGGCTATTTGATCATCCTATCGAGCGAGAAGTGCTACAGATATTGTGGAACGAACAAATCCCCAACTTAACCGCCGGTATCAGCGCAGACAATTGGCAGGAAGCCATTGCTGCTTTGCGTGAAGAGCACCATCTGCTCTCCCAGCACGAAAATACAGATGTTAAGTTGGACGACCAACTTGACTGCCACCCACTGGTCCGCGAATACTTCGGTCGGCAACTAAGAGAAAAACAGCCCGACACATGGCAGCAAGCCCATGCACGGCTGTACGACTACTACAAAGCCCTGCCAGAAAAAGAACTTCCCGACACATTGGAGGAAATGCAGCCGCTATTCAGTGCGGTGGCGCATGGTTGTGCGGCGGAGTTGTACCAACAGGTACGGGGTGAAGTTTACTACCCTCGTGTTTGCCGGTGGAAAAAAAGTTATCTCATTAAAAAACTCGGCGCTTACAACGACGACCTTGCTATTGCGGCACATTTTTTCTCTACCCCTTGGCACACACCCGCAGCAAATTTGACGGAAGCGGACCAAGCGGCGGTGTTGAACCGGGCAGGCTTTGATCTAAACGCACAAGGGCGTTTACGTGAAGCACTGGAGCTGACGCAAACAGCCGTAGGGATTCATATCAAACTGAAAAATTGGAAAGAGGTTGCTATAAACACCGGCAATCTCAGTGGAACACAACTCGCCCTCGGTAATGTAGCGGCCGCTGTGGCGAGTAGTCTTCACAGTGTGTATTACGCCGATCAGTCCAGGGTTATGCTTCAGCGTGCGACAGGGTGGGCTACTTACGCCGATGCGCTGCATCAGGCCGGAGGAGAAACAACACAGACGCTTAAACTATTTATGGCAGCGGAGCAAATTCAGCAAGAAGCCGAACCAGAACTTCTGTACTTATATTCACTGCGCGGTTTTAAATATTGCGATCTGCTGCTGGCGCAGGGTAATGTGGCAGCGGTGTTGAAACAGGCGGAACACGCCCTGAAAATTTCCAGAAAACATAGCTGGTTGCAGGCTATAGCCTTGGATAAACTCACCCTAGGACGGGCGCATTACCAACAAAGCAATTTTCCACAAGCCACCGATTGGCTTAATCAAGCTGTAGATGATTTACGTATAGGAGCATGGCGGAAATTTTTATTAAACGGCCTACTCGCCCGCGCAGCTTTGTACCGTGATACGCATAACCCCAACCACGACTTCTCACGTGCTTGCAAAGACTTACAGGAAGTGTTCGACATCGCCGAGCCCAGCGGTATGCGGCTGCATTTGACGGATTATCATTTAGAAATGGCGCGGCTGCTCATCGCTGAACAAGAGAATCCTTCACCAACGCCCGTTGAAAAAAGCGACTCAGCCGAGCTTTCTTTGCATGAACATGTGGCTAAAGCGGCCAAACTGATTGAAGAAACCGGTTACAAACGGCGTTTGCCTGAGTTGCAGGAATTACAAAAGCAATTGGCACTATGATGAGTAGGATGGATGAGCACAGCGTCATCTGTCAGCAATAGAAAACAACACCTGGATCCCCGCATTCGCGAGGATAACGATTGTTGATCGATTCCGTCAATACCAAGACTGGCACCTTTAATCCGCTAACTTATCAATCACCAATTGACGAATATCGTAGGCCTGCCCTTCACCTTGATTAATGATCATAAAGTCCGGGCTGCCCGGCTTTAAATAGTCCAAGCCATGTTCTCTGCCAGACGCCAAATAATCATTGATGGCAATTTTGTAGGTCTTAGCGGTATCAATTGGAGTGCCGTTGATTTGCCAGATCCCATTGTCATGCCTTGTATGAGCGGATTGCAAATAACCGCCGGAGCCTTTGTTTGCTAGCCCTTGATTCAACACTTTGGTCAGCAAGCTGCCTTTAATTGTTGCCAGTTGGACACTGCCGCCAAAGGGCAGTACGCGAATAACGTCGTAAACGGTTATTTTTCCCGAAGGTAATGTGTCATCAATACGAATTGAGCCACTATTGTAGATTGAGAGTTCCGCATCCGGGTATGGCGCTAGCATACTGTCGGCAATTAACCGAGTTAAGTTGGTTTGGGTACTGCGCACGCTGGATTCCAGGCCATCGAGCGTTTCGGTGGTGGTGGTGATGACTTTTTCCGGTTCAAAGCCTTGTTCGCGAAACGCGTCAAATGCAATGGTCACCCACTGGTCAACCACTGTTTTAACTGCATCATCTTCAGCTAGGGTGTCATTGATGGGGACGAAAGTGGGTTTGACTTCTGTTCGGCCAGTAGCCGGGTCGTGAAAGAGGTCGACCACGTAAACCGAACGGACATTGGCATCACCCTTCAATAACGGGGCAAAGTTACCGCGCCAACGCTGGTAGTTTATATGTTCATGACCACCCAGCAGCAAGCCGACTTCTGAGTTATTTTGCAGCAATGTCACATCGTCATCAATCGCTTGGTGTGTCAGTGCGATAATGAAATCAGCCTGATTCTTAATTTGTTCTACTTGTTTCCCGGCGGTAATTAGCGGGTCGGTGTAACTGACATATTCAGGATCATTCGATGGAATGGTTAAGCCAAACAGGCCAATGTTGAATGTTTTACCGCTTTTCTGATCGGCAACCGGAATCACAATGTTTTGTTTAACGCCATCATACGGCTTACCGTCGGCGTCAAACACATTACTGGAAACCCAGGTGAATTTTGCTTCTTGCATGCGCTGCTGAAATTGATGGGCTTTGATGTCAAACTCGTGATTACCGAAGGTGGCGTAATCGAGCCCAAAATGGTTCAATACATCCACCATTTGCCGCCCGGCCAGCCGGTCACCCTGATATTGTGCCGTACCGATGGCGGAAGGACTGAATAAATCCCCACCCAGTGTGGTAATGGTGTTTGGGTTGCGTGCCAACAGTTGGTTGCGCAACGTCGCTACCCGTGCAATACCGCCTTCCTTGCCGCCACTGACCGGAGTAATTTCATAAATATCGTTAAAATGCAGGATTGTGACGTGAATTCGTTGATCTTCGACAACAGTAGACTGCGCTGTGGCACATGCAGCCAATGCCAGGGCGACGATTGTTGAGAGCAATATGCGAGTAAATTGATTCACGACCCCTCCTGTTGTTTCAATTAATTAGGACGCCTCTAAGAATCCAGAGTTCGTCCAAATGCAAGGCGCGGGGAAAATTTTGCGGCGCAGCATATGATTAATATGTAAGCAAAAAGTTTTTTTCGCAACGCAGTAGTTGGGATGAAATCTGCATTTTTAGAGGCGTCCTACGGTTGCACCAAATCAATGGAGATATCGACCCCCATCCCTTCCGTGGTAAATGCGGAGTCACTAAACTTTGGAAAACCCATGTATTGTTCTGGATTGTTCGACAAACCAAACGGCTCACCCGGTAATAAGTTCCAACGCCTTTTTAATTTACGATTTGCGTCAATATCATGGTAGGCCGCAACAGCATAGGTGCCATGCTGATCCAGATTAAAACAAACAATATGGTGTCCATCGGTTGCGGGTACGCGAATCCGCTGTTTACGACCCTGCTTAAACAAGAAGTGATTGGGGTCATCGTACAAACCCACCGTCAGTATGCCGCCAAAACTCACGCCGTTAACGGTGACTCTGACTTGCTTCACTTCTGTGTTACATTCATCTGGCGCTTCATAGGGACGGATGTCCAACTGCTGGGCCGCATGAATAGGTGCGGCCAATAATAAAATAATGGTGCCAGCAAATACTATACTTAATCGTTTAATCATAAATGGTATTAAATTAATTTGATAATTTTTCATTGTTCGCTAATTAATATATTTATCCTTCTTCACCCGGAAACAGCACGTCAGTGAAACCAAATGTTCTAAAATCTTTAATCCGCATCGGATAGAGTATCCCCTGCAAATGGTCGCATTCATGTTGCACCACGCGCGCATGAAACCCATCCACCTCGCGTTCAATCACTCCGCCATACTGATCAAAGCCCTGATAACGCAATTGGCGATAACGCGGCACCATGCCGCGCATTCCGGGCACACTTAGGCAACCTTCCCAACCCTCTTCCTTTTCGTCCGATAACGGTGTCAGTTCTGGGTTAATCAGAATGGTAAAAGGTACTTCATCAGCATCCGGATAGCGTTGATTCTCTTCAAACCCAAAAATAACCACCTGCAAACTCACACCAATTTGCGGTGCCGCCAACCCAGCGCCTTCAAGTACAGCCATGGTATCTTGCATGTCCTGAATGAGATCATCCAATTCTCGGGTATTAAATTGTTCAACTTTCTGCGCCACATCCAATAATAATGGCTCACCCATTTTTAGCACGGATTTAATCGTCATCGCAATCCACCAAATGCTCCAAAATGTTTCTTACACGCGCCATTGACTGATCCAGAACCGCATAAACTTCTTTTAACGGAATTGCATCGACATTCGACCCACGCCCTGCTGCTGAGTTAGCGACAATCGCAATGGGGGCATAGTTCAAGCCAAGCTCTCTTGCCAATGCGGCTTCCGGCATCCCTGTCATTCCAACCATATGCGCACCATCTCCTTCCAACCGATTAATTTCAGCAGCTGTTTCTAGCCGCGGCCCTTGTGTGGCCGCATACACACCACCATCGATTATGCTTTCATCGGCTTTGTGCGCAGCTTTAAGAAGCGCTTCACGCGTCGCTTGGCAATAAGGGTGCGTGAAATCAATATGCGTAAACGGTTGAGTAGCATCATCATAATAAGTAAAGGCACGGCTATGGGTATAATCAATAATTTGATCAGGCAGCACCAGTTTACCCGGCGTCAAGTCTGCTCGGATGCCACCCACTGCCGCGACTGCAATCACATGTTCTGGTTTTAGCGAATGCAATACCCATAAATTCGCACGATAATTGATCTGATGTGGCGGGATGGTGTGTCCATGCCCGTGCCGTGGCAAAAATACAATCTCGTGATTTCTAATGGTACCAAAGGTCAATGGACCGGAAGGCTCACCATAAGGGGTTCGGATAATTTGTCGGCGTGTAATTTCAAGACAAGGCAACTGGGCCATCCCACTACCACCAATAATTGCAAACATAATTCCTCGTTTATTTTATTGCATAAATCGCCGGCAAATTGCGCCAGGCACCATGCACATCCATACCAAAACCAAAAACATAACGATCCGGTATCGTTAGACCAACAAAATCAGCCTGAACCGGTTTGGGTTTAGCGATTTCTTTATCCGCTAAGACGACACTATAAAATTCCCGGGCACCGCAATCCATTACTTTTTGCTTAATCGCTGCCAGTGTCACGCCCTCATCTAAAATATCGTCGAGCACCAAAACAACACGCCCTTGTAATCTTTCTTTAGGTAACACCAACCAACGAATGTCTCCACCCCGTCTTTCATTATTGTAACGAGTTACATGCAAATAATCGAAATCCAATGGAAACCTGAGTAGTGGCAGTAATTGCCCGGCAAATACAACAGCACCACTCATGACACACAACACCAATGGGGATTGATCGGCTACGGTTTCAGTAATCTCATTTGCCAGTTGTCGCAAGGTTTGTGAAATAGCTTCAGCGGAATACAATAACTCAGCTTCTTCAAGAATGACGTTTGCTTGTTCGTCTGTTAGTGTTCTCATATGATAATTATTGGCACCCGTCAGTGTATTTCGATATCTGTTCAGCTTACCCTTATTGCAACAAGTCTTTCAATCCCGCCTCATCAAGAATAGTAACACCCAGGCTGAGCGCTTTGTCATATTTACTACCGGGATCAGTACCAACGACGACATAATTAGTCTTCTTGGACACACTACCGACAACCTTTCCACCACGCGTTTCAATTTCTTCTTTGGCAGTTTCCCGACTCATGCTGGGTAATGTTCCAGTCAAGACAAAGGTCTTACCACTAACCGCAGTGACCTCAGTCGCTATGGCTGACATGCCATCCTGTTCCTCCCAACTGACACCCGCCAAGCGAAGTTGTTCAATCACCTCACGATTATGTGGCTGCGCAAAAAAATCCGCCAGACTTTGCGCCACAATAGGCCCGACATCGGGCACTAATTGCAAGTCTTCAAGATCCGCGTCCATTAAACGATCCAGACCACCATAATATGACGCCAAGGCCTTAGCGGTGGTTTCGCCGACATTACGGATACCGAGCGCATAAATGAATCGCGCCAGAGTAGTTTGTTTGCTCTTTTCAATGGCAGCCAGCAAGTTATTCGCCGATTTTTCTGCTAACCGTTCCAGGTTAACTAGGGCAGTGACGCCCAGTTTATAAAGATCCGCCGATGTGCGCACAACCGAATGATCAACCAATTGTTCAATCAGCTTGTCACCCAACCCGTCAATATCCATCGCACGTCTTGCAGAGAAATGTATGATGGCTTGCTTTTGTTGCGCCGGACAAAAAAGGCCACCAGTACAGCGAACAGCAGCCTCACCTGACAAACGCGCTGCTTTTGCGCCGCAAACAGGACAATTTTCCGGCATCACGAAAGGTTCTGTTTGCGCCGAACGCTGTGTTTGCATGACTGAAACCACTTCGGGAATCACATCCCCGGCCCGACGCACAATAACCGTATCGCCGACTCGCACATCTTTGCGTTGGACTTCATCGATATTATGTAAGGTTGCATTAGTGACCGTTACCCCGCCGACAAATACCGGTTCAAGACGAGCAACCGGCGTCAAAGTCCCTGTCCTGCCAACTTGTACATCAATGCCCAGAACTTTAGTGACCATTTCCTGCGCCGGAAATTTATGTGCCAAGGCAAATCGCGGTGCACGTGAGACATAACCCAATTTTTCCTGCTGCGCTAACGCGTTAACTTTGTACACCACGCCATCTATTTCATAGGGTAAGCTTTCACGCTTGGTACCGATGTCATGATAATAGGCCAGCAATGCATCTGAACCGGTAACAACAGCACATTCTTTGGCAACCGGGAAATGTAACGACAGCAAATAATCCATAATATCACTGTGCTTCACTTTGGGAATTCCACCATCCTCAACCCACCCAATACCATATGCAAAAAAGGTAAGGTGGCGCGTAGCAGTGACTTTAGAATCCAATTGACGCAGTGAACCCGCTGCCGCATTACGTGGATTGGCAAACGCTTTTTCCCCTTTGTCACGTTGCGATTGATTTAAATGCTGGAAATCAGCCTTCATCATCAACACTTCACCACGAACTTCCAGCAGCGTCGGAACGTCCTTTGCTGACAAACAAAGCGGAATAGACTTGATGGTGCGTAAATTCTGCGTGATATCTTCACCCGTATAGCCATCACCACGGGTTGACCCTGTCTTGAATTTACCTTGTTCATAACGCAGACTCACGGCTAAACCATCGAACTTCGGTTCCACGGCATATTCCACAACCGGCACTGACAGTCCTTCACGTATCCGCCGGTCAAAAGAAGCGACTTTTTCTTCATCAAAAGCATTATCGAGAGACAACATCGGCACTTCATGGACAACTTGAGAGAAGGTATTTAGCGGTGCCGCACCAACACGTTGGGTCGGCGATTCAGATGTAATCAAGCGTGGATAATCACGTTCGATTTGTTGCAGCTCACGAAATAATCGGTCATATTCTACGTCAGGGATAGCCGGATTATCCAACACATAATACTGATAATTATGGTGTTCAATCTGCTGGCGCAATTTTTGCAACTGCTGCTGAATCGCTTCAATTTTCTTATTCATGATTTGTTTTTATTTTAATAATCAGAAATTAATTTACAAATTGACCAACCTTTGTTTTACTTTATCATTTCTAGTTATTAAAATGACCGAATATCAATAATATTATTAGTAAAACTGGATGTAACTATTCAGCTTACCCCCATAATCCGCCATTTCGGTGTTACAAAATGATCATTTACACGTGTAAACTCACATTTTGTGCCTTGAACTGACGAATTATAGGAGCAATCTGAACAGTTACTTTGATGTGCTGAATAATTACAACTGGATTACCTTTATTCTTCATAAACTTTGCGCTACCCGCATTGACTAGAAGACAAGATAACAATCTCTAAACCATATTATGACTGACCAACAATTGAAAATCCGTATTAAGCTTCAACAGCCTCAAAGTTCAATTGAGCAGCATTCCCCAGAAATCACTGAACCGGAAGAAACTGAAAAACCGCCCTTTGACTGGTTTAAAATCTCTCTTGCGCTATTAATCCTTAGCTGCATCTTGGGCATTCTGTTTTATTCCCTGTTTAGCCAGAATGAAAGCGAACCCAATCAATCAGGCCAAAACGATACACAGGCAAGCATAGAACCGATTATTGCAACCGAAGAAGACAGTCTTCAACTACCCGATCATTCACTTAACTTGATTGAAGATGAAACGCTAATTGAGGACAATACCAATTCGCCCGTGCAAGCAGATATAGCAATATTGAGCGCACCAGATCATAAACCAGTAGCTGAATCAATCAACCACCCTGTTCCGTCATCTAAACCCATCAGATTACCCGAAGAAAACAACGCAACTAAATTACACGCACATACTGAACCCCTTCTAGATGATGCCTCTCAGGTCATAAGGGCGCAACTAAGCCATGGTATACAGAACAGAGAGCCTGTTGATTCCATCAACCACATTCAACTTGATCAAGACCCTAACAAGGCCATTTATTTTTTCACCCAGATCAGCGGCCTTGCTGGCCAAAGTGTAGAGGTTGGTTGGCATCATGAAGACCAGCTAAGAACCACCACGAAACTAAAAATTGGCGCAGATGACTGGCGCACAAACGCCAGCAAGCTACTGACCCAAAACTCGCTGGGCGTTTGGCGAGTCATTTTATCTGATCAATCAGGGAATCAATTGGCTGAGCGAGTTTTTACAGTTAGTAAAGAGCACGAAAACCAGCATTGACCCTCCGCCCACTAATATTAATTTACCCACCTATGTACCCAAGGTTATTCAATGAAATTTTGTAGCGACTGCGGCAGCGATGTTGAACTGCATATTCCAGACGGTGACACATTGCCACGTTATGTTTGTATAGACTGCCATATGATTCACTACCAAAATCCTAAAATGGTTGTTGGATGTATCCCAGAATGGGAAGATAAAATTCTACTATGCCGAAGAGCTATTGAACCTCGTAAAGGTTGGTGGACCTTACCGGCTGGATTTATGGAAAACAACGAGACCTTACAACAAGCTGCGGCAAGAGAAACGCTGGAAGAAGCGAATGCCCGCGTTGAGATAGGTGATCTTTATGCCGTTTATAGTTTACCGCATATCAGCCAAGTTTATTTATTGTTCCGCGCTCAATTACTTGATCTGGATTTCAAACCTGGCATTGAAAGTCTGGAAGTAGAACTGCGTTCCGAACAAGAAATCCCTTGGGACGATATGGCATTTAGAGTTATTCATGACCCGCTTAAACGTTACTTCAAAGAACGAAATATTGGGCAACTTGGATTTCATATGGGTATTATTGATCGTTCTCAAAAGATAACATAGCAAGGGCACTTCTAAAAATCCATATTTGCGAGCATCCGCAAAGCGAATTGCCTGCTTACCCCATTTCGGCACAATACTGCGTTACTCACAAAAAATATCTCCTTACATATCAGCTATATGCTGCGTCAATATTTTTTGTTCTCGCCTTGTCTTGTTTAGAAATCCGAATTTTTAGAGGCACCCGCAATTTCAACCTTAACGTTGATCTATATTGATGAGTATCGGATTTATTTACCACGAATATTGAAGATCATATTGTCTAAATTGACAGATAACGCTATCCTGGCTGATAATTTTAATTTCAGGTTAAGATAAGGACACAATGACACAAGATGAGCAAAAACGTGCTGTTGCAGCAGCAGCCATTCAACACGTCCCAACCGGATGTATAGTCGGTGTTGGAACAGGTTCTACCGCCAATTATTTTATTGATGAATTAGCCAAAATAAAACATAAAATTGAAGGGGCCGTAGCCAGTTCAGAAGCCTCGGCACAACGTCTTAAAAGTCACAATATCGAAGTACACGACTTAAATAATGTCAGTGATCTACCGGTCTATGTCGATGGCGCAGATGAAATCACTGAGAATCTACATATGGTCAAAGGCGGGGGGGGTGCATTAACACGCGAAAAAATTGTTGCAGCCGTTGCTAGAAAGTTCATTTGCATTACAGACCAAAGTAAATTGGTCAATGTTCTTGGCAACTTCCCACTACCTATTGAAGTCATACCAATGGCGCGTAGCTACATCGCACGTGAAATTGTCTTATTGGGCGGACAACCTGCATTAAGACATGGATTCACAACCGACAATGGTAATATCATCCTGGATGTACATGGTTTACAAATCATGAATCCGGTAGAACTGGAAACGACGCTCAATCAAATAACGGGTGTTGTCACAAATGGTCTTTTTGCCTGCCGTGGCGCAAATACATTATTACTCGGCACTGATGAAGGCGTACGAGAAATGACAATCTAACCCCGATTCTTATTATTGAACTCATCGTCTTCCAAGCTGACCAATCATTCTTATTTCTATTTTAATAAAGGCATGCCATGGTAAACAAAGAACATATTTCCAAGCAATTTGATGCTGATCTGGAAGAAGTACGTACGCGTGTCTTACAAATGGGCGGCTTTGTCGAGGAACAAATTGAAGATGCTATTGAGGCGCTCACTGATGGAAATGAAGAGCTGATTGAACAAGTTATTAGTCGCGACCATCGCGTCAACGCTATGGAAGTCTCCATTGATGAAATTTGCAATCAGATCATTGCACGCAGACAGCCAACTGCCAGTGACTTACGCATGATTATGATGGTGATCAAAACCATCACCGATCTTGAACGTATTGGTGATGAGGCAGAGAAAATTGCGCGTATGGCAAGATTAATTTATGCAAATGACCGCATGCATATGCCGCGCTTTGTTGAAATTAAGCATATGGCCAGCATTGCAATGGACATGCTGCACAAAGCATTGGACTCATTTGCCCGCCTGGATCTCAATACTGCAGCGAATATTGTTCGCCAAGATGAGTTGGTTGATGAAGAGTTCCGCTCCATCATGCGTCATTTGATTACATTCATGATGGAAGATCCACGCAAAATTTCTACTTCGTTAGAAATCCTTTTTGTTGCCAAAGCAATTGAACGTATTGGTGATCATGCCAAGAACATGTCTGAGTATGTCGTCTATATGGTTAAAGGAAAAGATGTACGCCATGTTACTGCAGATGAGATAGAACGGGAGATCAGAGAATAGTGTTCGACATTCCATCTCTGTAACTATTCAGCTCACCCTTAGAATTCACCATTTCTGCGTTACAAAATGATCATTTCACGTGCAAACTCACATTTTGCGCCTTGAACTGATGAACTCTAGTACTACTCCGTCTACTTTATATTGACGGAGTACTAGGGACAATCAGAACAGTTACCGCAATACACTGAAAGTTACCTATCTCAATACTAAGGGCAGTCACTGGTAGTATCTACTCGCGCCCTACCACTCAGATTTAGTATTATCTGACGACCCGTTCCATTTTCAGCTGGAGCAGGTGGACAAATAGTCAAGATTCCCGCTTGTCCACCACCTGTGGTAAGTCGCGTCATACCCTGCGAATCAAAAGAAATATAATTTGCGACATTAGTATCCCCAGCAAAAGTATAGCCATTGGCCAATGCGGGCATTGTCAAGAACGATTGCTCCCCGCTGCCAATTGTTGCATTATTATCTGTGTCAGAAAAAGCAACCCACCCTTGACTCCAGTCGCCCCCTGTAGTGCATGCCGCTCCATCTGTACTTTTACATATCGCCACTCGGCCATTACGCTTAATAGCCTCTGATCTAGCTTGTGTCATATTAGAAAACATCGAATTAGCATAGCTGGTTAATCGGCTACTAACCATAAACTGGTTAAGTGAAGGCGCACCAACAGCCAACAGTATAGCCAGCACCGCCATAGACACCAACAATTCAACCAAAGTAGCTCCACGGTTTGAAAATATTTTGATATTGCCCCTCATCTTTATACTTAACAACATAGTTATTGCTGAAGGTACCAATAGGCTCGAGTTTTATAACTTGCCGGAGTAACAATCGGTATTGGTGACTCTGCTTCCAATGAGGAATCCGAGCTCATACCTATTACAAATGGTAAGGTAACCTGCCCTTTTGATGGCACGTTTACTGTCACCATCCCCGACACAGGAGACGGCGGTAACCCACCCCCCGTAACTATGGAAAATCTTTCTGTTTTTGCTGGACGCGAATCTACAAAGCCAATATTATAAACACGCGCCTCTCCTAAATTTGAACCACAACTACTGACATCTGGTGCTGTTGGCCGATGCGTACTAAAAGTAACGACGCCTAATACAGCTATCGCAGATGTTACAACTTGTTCTTTATCATGATTGCCACTACCAAATTGTAAATACCAACCTTTCTTGGCAGCCAACTCCGCCTCTGTTGGTATGGCAGTACTAGCCGGATCAACCTCTAGCAAAGAAGCCTTACAAGCCAACGGTAATGCTTCGCAATTTGCTGCCTCACTTGTCCACCACCCAGTATCTGCTGGATTGTCCTTAATCATGAAAAAAGCATTATTCACGCTGGTGGTTAACGTATTACTCAATAAAGGATGTTCACGATCACCCGAACCGACCAGAATGATATTGTAATCTGGGGTGATCACTACTTCAGGAGCAAACATGAATTTGCGGTTAACTATCGTACCAGCGGGACAAATCGCCGTATCACAACCTAATGAAGCGATTTTAGTCATACTCCAACTTGCTGGCGCATTAGAGCCTATTGCTATTCGATAAATGTTCCCACCTGTATCAACAGCATAAGCATATTCAGCCAAACCTGTCTGTTGATTTGGTACAACTGTTACATCGGCTATAACGCTTCTCTCCGTTGTAAATGTGTTCAGCAATGCGCCACTATCAGCATCCAACACAAATACACCATTTCCTTTAGGAGTAGCGCCACAAGTATGCTGGTCATCCGCCCCGACACCATCTTCACAAGTATCGTATCCTCCTCCCATTATTAACATGGGCTGAGTCCCTAAAGAATAACCTGATGATTTTAAACTCTTAGCTGCAGACCAAGTTTGTCCGATACTACTGAAACCGGCAGTACAACCCGCATCATCCACCAGGTTCGGGCAGCCTTGACGCCATTTAAAACTTGGGTTTGTAGGCGTAGTGACATCAAAAGCATACAACATACGTCCGCCACGTCGCTGAGAAGCGTAAATCCAAACTGTACCATTATCTGTGTAAGTGGTAACGCCGCCATCAAAGAAATAAGGCTTTACAGTGCTATCATTTTGACTAGGCAACGTGATTGCAGGGCTATTATCATAAATGCGCTTGAACTTACCGTAGTGCTCCGGCGCAACAAATGACCACAGCTCATCACCAGCTGGATGCGTACCAATACTACTCGACTGATTGCCATTGATCGCATGCAACATACCATCACCAGAGCCATAAAATACCACAACACCTGTACTACCACCGTAATCAATAGTAACTGGACGAGAGTGTATAACATCACCATGTGCAGATGGCCTCATCTCTGATGTGTCACTATTACCATTCTCATCTTGGACATCCATACCACGTATCCAATTAATCAGGTCGGTACGCTCTGTACTATTAGAAACATTTAATAGCGCTTGTGTTATTGACGCATTTGCAGTATCAAAACTAAGCAAATTTGCACAACCACTTGGATCGCAGGTTTTCACATAACGTGACGAAGGTGTGATCGCTCTTAATCGATACCCGCCCCCTCCTTTCTCAACAATATCGCCATCTGGCGTGTTTGAATTCTTGGAATCAACAATAGTTGTACATGAACCTTGCGGATTAAATGACCAATAGGTATCTAAATTCGCCGTATCGGGAGTCCAGAAACTACGCGCACATTGTGTAATAAAGCCCGTATTTTTATTGATAGCCTCCACACTATCTGCATCTGCCAACTTCAAAACAAGCTTATCTCCCGACAAGCTTGCTTTAAATTGATACTGTTTTAAATTACCATTCCAGCGCGGTGCCGCTGCCGCATCTGGTCGAAACATACCGACATAGATCTGATTTAAGAATGTTCCTTGAGCATTAATACTTACGGGAAGACTTACCGAAGCAAAAACACTGTCTACAGCCTGGATTTCAGAAAAAATCTTATTCAATGCAATCGATATTTCCTCCCCATTATTCACTGATGAATCTACCGCAAAATATTTTCCTTTACCCTGTGTTGCCATACTTTTTAATAACTCTGAAAAACCAGGGCCTTGGCCTGTTAAGACGGGATCGACATCAATGGTATATGTATTGATTTTCGTAGATGAGTCTGTCGCCATAAAACGAGCCCACTCATCACCTGCCCCTGACTGAGAGCCACTAGGGGAAAGACTAATTTGCGTCGCATCACCACCCGCATCAGTTAGCAAGCTATTGGCTGTAAATGTATCGGAACTGTTATCCTGTACAGCACCATTACTAATGTAAATGATAAAATTCTTTTGACAACCTGAGTTTACTGGACTTTCATATTCATCTTCAGATGCCGAATCAAATGCGTTTCCTGCTAGCGCATAAACAGCATTATCGGCAGCTGTTCCAGAAGAATTGCCCGTATAATCACGTTTTTCCTTGTTATGCCCGGCATAAGCATTTTCACCCGAAAAATAGTAATAGGCTTCAGCCATTGTGATACCCAACTTACCGTTATTTGATTTATCCGCATTTTTATCTAGACTATTGAATAAATCTTGATACAGCGTCTTATTGGTGGTATCCATCAAACGAACGGCAGAACGCACATAACCACCTGCCGGATTACCATTACCCGCCCCGGTTTCACTGAACATCATCAGACCAACCCTGAATTTATCAGTTTCCAAACCATTGAAAACGGCTATCAATGCCGCTATTTCATTAACAAATGCGGTGTTCCAGTTTGCCGTATTATCCAAAACAATTAATACATTTGGTTCATCCCCGGCCACAGGCGGCGCCACTCCAGTAAACAAGTCAATGTCTTCAGCAACAACGTTGACCGCAAAAGAAAGAAAAACAATAACGAGAAGTTGCTTTTTTATCAATACCAACATATCACCTCCAAAGCTTCGTCTATGACCGTCTAGTAGGCACCAAAACCGACTAGCTAAATTTATCAACATGTAGATAAAAGATACTCCACTTGCGTCAAACGCTTATTTATTCCTTGCTTTGCAATAACTGAAGCTCCTGTTGCCAGATTTTGTGCAGTCACACTAATCTCCCAAAGCGTAATAAAATCACTTGAATTTGTTACATTAGAATTTACACCGCTTAACGCGTTCACATTAACCGAAGCAGGAGCACTCTTAATGCAGGTCGGCACATTAATACTAACGGCATAATCATTTACATTATCTTGATCGATATCAACATTCAAGATAGAAGGGTAATCAGCCACATCAATTGTAGAGAAATTAATATTGATAGTCTGTTCAATGGCAAAATTTGCTGCGGCAATCGCCTCATTCCTGTGTTGCATATTACCCACTGAGGTTAGATTTCCTACGCTCAACGTGAAGCTTGATATCACCAATAAAGTAATGACAACCAGCATAACTAGTCCAACCATTAAGGTTGCACCATGTTGGTATAAAGCAAAAGAATGCTTCATCATGGTGTTTCCCGCCTTCCTGAAATATTAATCAGTCGCAAATTAGTACCATAAGCATGTCGTGTAAAACCATCGTTATAAGGACCTAGTACCACACCAGCCAGGTTATAAGTCTTGTCGTTGCTATACCCAGTTGTCGCAACCAAACTACGCGCTAAGACATGCACCCGAACAGCCATAACATTTGCCCAATCTACCGGGCCACATGCCGAGCAATCGTCAAAAATATCAGGGTTGCCATCGCCACTTGTATCACGCCCATACTGCAAATTGAGACTTTGAACACCTTCGATAATTGGCTGTGCCGCCTGCATCGATACCGTAACTCCATCCATATCAAGATCCGCGCGCATTAATGTCGGAATACCATCCCCCACATTAATTGAATAATTACGCACATAAAAAATAGAAGTAATAATTTCCCGCCTGTCGGCGGAAGTCACACAGTCTTTTTTATACAAATTTGAACCAGGCGTACCAAGTATTGGGACAGTCACAGCTGCAGGATTATAATTGGCATGAAGCGTGTTGCTACACCCTTGATTCTGTATGTATAAACGAGCAGCATTATAAGCCTCGCAATTGACATCACCGGCCACGCAAGTCGAGGCATGGCGTATTACCAACACATCTGAATCAGCCTGCCTATTAGTGACTATACCCGCACACTCTACTGGTAACCCGGCGCCGTCCGCATAGCCTTGTACTGCTATGGCATACATATTGGCAATATATGCTGCATCCCATGCTGAAAAACTAAGACATGGATTCGGCACAGCTGTCGGTGGCGTAAGACTTGGTTGAGGCGGCATATAGGCATCCCAAAATCCGGCATGCCAAAGTTCTTGTTGAAGCAGCTGAATGGTAAATCGACCATTTTCTATTTGCCGATTCATCTTTGCCAATTCCGCATTACTGCGAGTCAGATCTGAATAGACCGAAAGCACGCCTGTCATAACCAAAAGACCTAACGTAATCGAAATCATTAATTCAACCATTGAAAAACCAATCTGATGACAACCAGATCTGGAACCTGATGGCCAAGTTTTATCGGTTATGTCTTTTCGTTTCATCCTAAAATCCTCAGCTGGATGATGCTTAGAGTGCATTGTTGTTTATTTTTGGCAAGGCGCAGTGAGAAGTGAACTAGTTCACAACAAAATGCAACGCAGCAAAAGATAAAGAGCAGTGTGCTATAAGCATCATAGCGTAGCTCACCTTTAGGGTGTGTGGCATTTGACAAAATATTTGTTTTGTTTTGCTTCATGAAACTAGACATTTCTGAAGCGATCAACTAAGGATTTTAGGTTCATGGCGTCCCCAAGTTAGCAATACGCACAATCGTACTAACAGCTCGTCGACACAGATCCCCGGTGCAATTACCTTCATCAGCAGCACTATCATAAAGCCCCTGACCACAATTAGATGCTGGCGCGGCAATTGGCGTCATCCCTTGCCACACAATTGTAATCATATATTGATTTCCCGTTCCTAAATCATAAATACATCCTCGTGCACCAATCATCGCTCCCACATTTGCACCATCGGCTATTTCAGCGGCACCCTTTAACGCATTACTCCATTCACATACATCCAATGCTTGCCCTGTGCCAGCACATGTAGTTGGCTGTGCATCTCCCGTCCCGAATGGACCACCGGCATAATCCGCTGCATTAGCGCGATTAATAGCAATTCTGTTTGACATATCTTCAAGCAAGATCAACGCTTGCGTACGTTGATAAGATTCAACCTCTGAAATTTGCAAGCGCATTTGTAAGCCAGCAAGCCCCAATAAACCAACCGCTAAAATAGCTATTGTGACAAGCACTTCAATGAGTGATACACCGCACATCATTTTAAATCGCATCTGCACGCTTAGGCTCTTCCTTACCATTTATCTGCTGGCGTTTTCACACCATTACTATTTATGGTTAAATTACCATCTGCTGCCTGGGTTCCAGACGGCGTAAATGTCAACGTATAAAATGGGACTGAACCGGTGCCAAGTACAATGTTATAACCATAATTACTGGCCACATCTGTTGAAAGTGTGTAATTTGCAGCAAAGGTAGTTTGATTTGCATACGCTCTATTTACCAGCAAAAACTGCTCTTGGCGGTTGGCAATGTCCAACATAGCTGTTTGCGCTGCCGCACGATTTGCCCTCATCACATAACTCATGTAGGAAGGATAAGCTATAGCTGACAAAATACTAATAATCGCGACCACAATCATCAACTCAATCAGTGAAAAGGCCCGTTGCTTTCTAAATTGCTGCTTATTCATATAAAGGTCCAATGAAACTCGTATCGCTTAAAACCAACTCGCGTATCACAACTCTTTCAAGTGCTACAATTAAGGTTCTGATGTTTGAACAATGATAAAATCAGATTTCCCGTTAGGGATATATTCTAGTGGAATAGCATAAGATTAGAAAAATCTTCTGAACGTATCTACTATCCTTACGACATTGCGCAACCTTACAAGGTTCTCTTCCAAATAATGTTGATAGACGTTATTTATTATAAATAAACCTGTTTTAGCAAATTAAAGCTGTTAGATTGAACAGGTTTTGCTCGAGTTGTTGGGTCCTGCGGCCTACCATAACCAGGAAGTAATCAAGGTTTTACACCAACGCAGCTAATTTTGCAATTCATGTTATCAATGGTGTGGTGCGAACCAGTTTGAACATGCGGAAATCACACGCCATGATCCAGTAGCTAAGAAGCTTTTTTGTTTTGAGTACATGGCGAGCTTCAAAGCGATCACGCAAAGGTCTCGAATGTTATTTAGAGTCCGCTGTTGTCTCTTTTTGGCGAGGCACAATGAGGTGTGGCAGCAAACACAGGGAAAATGAAAGAATAGTGCGCTACAAACATCGTAGCGTGGCTCACCTCAGACGCAAATGTCATATCGAAATATCATTCTTAATTTCATGAGGCTGATTGTGTTTGTAGCGGTCAACTGAGGGTTTATATTCAATAAGTTTTCATCAACACTGAATTTCTAACAGGGGAACCTGGGCTCATTAGTTTTCTATGGCGGCAAATGTCCAACTGAGAACCTGAATTGAATGATACTTCGTTTGGTTGAATCGCAACTTCACTGAATCACCAAGCAATATAGGTTATCGATCCCAACATTGTGCGACTGTACCACCAGTACCTCGCACACCGGTATTTGTCAGAGTCAGCGTTCCGCATACATCTCCAACCATAAAACCAGCCGGTACCGCTTGAAGCGTAAAAGCTGCAGTGGCTACTGACTGTAAACTAATATTGTATTGGATGGTACCCGTTTTAGGTGATTGAGCAAAGGGTATGGCCACAGCCACGCTGCCAATGGTCTGATCATATTGATTATTCTCTGTATAAAACTGCTCCATAAATTGAGCATTCTCATGCAGTATCGCCTTGGCGGCAGCTCGGTTAGATTGTCTCACAGAATCTTGATAAGAAGGTAAAGCAACCGCAGCGAGGATACCAACAACGACAACGGTGATCATTAATTCGATCAACGAAAAACCTGCTAATTTGTTATTCGTAGTATTCAGCCCCATGACTTAATTCACCTTCATTCAATCCAGATGTTAGTTATTACTCTGTTTGTTCTACCCGCAGAAACTCTATTGCCCGAGCGCTGTGGTATATGGCGTGATGCGTTGTTATAACGTATCGACTGGTTTGGCCGCAGTGAACGCATACTGGAAACAAGACCAGCCCGGTATACGGCAAGTTGTCTTGGAGAAAAACTAAATATCATGTCGTCTATCACCAACAAATTATTATCCCAGTCGATACGATTAAGAACACCTACCCGAGCATTCTCAGCTGGCTGCCCTACGTTTTCACGAACATCAGACTCTTTATATCCATCGTTCCTGTGGGCATCAGATTCGCCCCGTTCATCAGCAATCGCTTGATAGGTCACTAAACAACAACTGACTATCATTATTAAAGTAAGAACCATTTTCTGATTAGCCATTCTCGTCACTCCTAAAGAATATCTTTTAGTAACTATTCAGCTTACCCCTATAATCCGCCATTTCGGTGTTACAAAATGATCATTTACACGTGTAAACTCACATTTTGTGCCTTGAACTGACGAATTATAGGAGCAATCTGAACAGTTACTTTGATGTACTGAATAATT
>JAJFJJ010000144.1 GCA_021774195.1 Nitrosomonas sp.
AACAATCGTCGGTTATTGGAGCCGATCGGAAATATTCCGCCAGCAGAATACGAAATGGCATATTATCGCCAATTGGAAGAGTCAGATGAAGCAGCCTGACTCAGACTAAAATGTCTCCGGAAAAACCGGGCCGATTCAATATCATAAAATCGAGCAAGGCATCGAAGCTGTCAAAACAATGGTAGCAAGTCAATGCCTGGATATGCTGAAAAAACATCTTACGGCTCGACAATTTGGCGCGGATAAGCTGGTACTTGGTATCCATCATGTCGAGTATCGTATGGAATAAAAAAGCCAGCAAATTGAGGCTGGCCAGTAAAGCCGAGAGGTGTTCTTTGCCATGCCCGAAGTTGTGAGTGAGGTGATAGCCTTTGGTTTTTAATGTGTTGTTATTCTCGTTCTCAACCTTCCAGCGCGTGCGTCCCGCCTGAACGATGCCAACCACGTTATCCGCGCTGATGCGGTGATTGCTGATAAAAGTATTTTGATAAACCACCTTGCCATCCGAGTCGGTGGTGGTGAGTTCGCACCAGTTGATCTCCAGCGCGTCGTCACCATCGCGTATGGGCAGTTGATTGACGAAGCGGTAGTTGTCAATCTCCCGTCGTTTGCCATGGCGACTTTCTATTCTCAGCGTTTGTACGACTTGGGCCTTTTCCAGCTGATCCAACCAATCGTACAGCGTTGGGTGCGATTGGGGCTTGCAGACAAAGATAAAATTCAGTCCGGCTGCAATCACTTGTTCGCACAAAGGTTGGCGACTGTATAGATCATCACCAAGCAGCGTGACATTGAGAGCCCGATAGCGTGCGCTATATTTGCAGATCCAGCGTTTAGCTGCAGCTGTTTCACAGTCTTGCTTGTGGTGACCATCTTGCGGCACAATGAATTCCGGTTCCAAAGGGAGAGCCCGGTTATGACCGGGTGCTACAATAACCGGGGTGATAACCGTATGTAAATAACTGGTTCGACCATTCTTATGCGTTTTGACGCTGCAATTTTTACAGTGAATGCAATTTGAACTATGGTATTGCGTGCCATCCAGAGCAATTAAGAGTTGATCTTCAACGGCGCGAAAGACTTGTAGTTGCCCTAGCTCATTTAATGCATTGAAAACCCACTCGAACATCGGAAATACCTGTTGCGGCGGCACAGCGTCAAGCAGGTCGCGAATATGGTTGTCTGAGGGAATGGCCTGAATTCCAAATAAAGTTTGGGCGTTGCTTTTGCCCTTATTCTCGGCCATGGCGGTTTGATGGGCCAAAAACGAGGGGCTTTGGGTAGTGAGAACCGAGAATGCACCCAGCACCACGTCTTCAATACTGTAGATCGTGTTTCGCCCTGTACGCTTGTCCGGAAAACGATGGATTAATTGTCGAAACGTGTCTACCAGGTTACTGAAGGTCAAACATGCCTTGCCCTGCGGCCGAAAAGGATATGCCAATGTCGTTAACCAATTTATGATCTCCCATGCTGTTATACAGAAGTAGTTGCGATTTGTTCAGCAGTTTGTGTGGTTTTGCCACAATTAGAATTGCTGACAATTGACAGAATTCACCATTGTGAAAACCCTCGCTAGTGCTTGATATGCGCTAAATTCTTGTCATAATTTGACATCTTTTAACTGATAAGAGACTAATGTACATAGCATTTTTGTCATGATTTGACATCTTTTAATTGATGAGAGAGCAATTGTATTCTGTACTATAGTCGTCGCGGTATGAGCAGGGTACGAAGACCTACCCGCATTAACTGAGGCAACATTCCCATCACAATTTAGGCGATACGGAAACATTGCCGGATATCTTTGTAAATGACTTCAAATGATTTGTGTCTCTTTTAATCTAGTAAAATATAAATACTAGATAAAACTTTTAGGCTAAATATAAAGTACTATATTTCGTTTTTGTAGAAATAACAACAGGTCAGGCATTAAATCGCCAGGAAAAAACTATGTCTCTGATTTTTTTATCATTAACACGCGCATTGCGTGACCTTTTTCAATTTAAGATTATCTGGATCATGATCTGGCCGGTTTTAGTGGCAACTTTATTCTGGTTAATGATTGGAATAATTTTCTGGGATAATTTTTCAGTCTGGATTTTGCAAGGTTTTACAACCATGGGAATTGCAGATTGGCTTGCCAAGACTGATTCAGGTTGGATTGCCAGCAGTGTTCAATGGTTAATCCATTTGTTGGCGTTTGTTCCACTTGTGATGGTGACCTCTTTGACCATTACGGCAATTTTTGTTATGCCTGCACTAATCAATTTAGTGGCCAAGAAACGTTATCCCAATTTGAAGCGAGAGTATGGTGCTACCGTGATAGGTAGCGTCATTAATGCGTTGTATGCAATCGTGCTTTATGCAGTTATTTGGGCAATCGCGTTACCATTATGGGCATTTGGCTTGGGGTTGTTGATTCCCTTTCTCGCTGCGGCATTCGTTAATCAACAATTATTCCGGTACGACGCATTATCTGAGCATCCCAATAAGCGAGAGCTTAAACAATTGCTCTCTACAGGTCGATTGCCGCTGTGGAATTTAGGGTTGCTTACTGGATTGGTGCAATATGTTCCGTTACTGAATATTATTGCGCCGACCTTTGCCGCGCTAGCTTTTACTCACTATGAATTAGCACGACTGGAAAAGATTCGTGCGAATAAATTGCCGAATGAACCCGCAGAAATGGATCACGGCAAAATAAAACATTCGTGATCATTCTGCACGTAAAGCATCAACTGGGTTAAGCTTTGCTGCCCGCATAGCAGGCACCACGCCAGCAGCAAGCCCGATCAGCATTGATAACGCTAATGCACCGATGACAAAGTCCCAGGGAATATGCACGGGTAAATTGCTAACAAAGATGGAGAGTAACCAAGCGATGCCGGTACCAATAATTAAACCGGCTAAACCGCCCAACGTGGAAAGCGCTGTGGATTCCATCAAGAATAGGATTCGAATGCGTGCTCGTGTTGCGCCTAATGCGGTCAGCAAGCCAATTTCGGAAACACGCTCGGCGACAGCGATATGCATTAATGTCACCATACCGACGGCACCAACCAGTAAAGAAATGCCACCCAACGCTGCAACCGCAAATTTAAGTACATTTAATACCGTTGACATGGTACTCAGCATTTGTTGTTGTGGAATAATGGTGAAGTCTTCACGACCATGACGTGCCACAAGAATCCGATTGATATCTTCGACAATGGTATCAACGGGTATGCCAGGGTGATAGGTAATATTAATTTCCATTAAGCCTTCACGATTGAAAACCTCCAGAGCGCGAGCAGTTGGTATAAAAACCGTGTCATCCAGATCGAAGTCTAATATTTGTCCCTTTGATGCCATAACACCGATCACACGAAAGCGGGAGCCACCAACTTGCAAAATGGCGCCAAGTGGGTTTTGTCCATCAAATAATTCGGTGTGGACTTTAGCACCTAACACAGCATAAGCACGTGGGTTGCGTGGATCGTCGTCGGGCAGGAATTGGCCAATACCGACTTGCATATTGAATGCGTGAGCAAAATCCGGTCCCTGACCAAATACTGTGACGCGCCTACTGCGTCCCTGCGCGCGTATTTCTGCATTACCCATGACGCTGGCATTAGTATGTTGCACGTAACGACTATGTTTAAGCGCCATTGCATCATCAATGGTTAGGATTCGTGCACTACCAATGGCACCCAATGATCCGCCGTGGGTACTGACCTTCCCGGGCGTTACGGTGACAATGTTGGTGCCAAATTGAGTAAATTCGGACAGTACAAAGCGTTGTATGCCATCACCAATGGCAGTGAGTAAAATGACCGCTGCGATGCCAATGGCGATACCCGAAGCGGATAAAATGGTGCGTAAACGATGCGAAGTCAATGAGCGGAAAGTAAAATGCAACGTATCAATGGTGTTCATTTTTTACTCAGTGCCGTGACAGGATTTAAGTGTGCGGCGCGACTGGCAGGTAATAAACTGGCCAGTATGCCGGTGATCAACGCAACAATTATCCCGGCCAAACAAGCCCAAGCGGGCGCCCAGGCGGGTAGGAGTGGATAAGCAAGGCGTAGCAATAAGCTGCCAAATTGTCCCAGCATGAAACCAATCACTGCACCAGCTAATGATAACCACAACGCTTCGACAAAAAATAATCGACGTATATCTGCCGTATTGGCACCAATTGCTTTTAACAGTCCGATCTCTGTTGTTCTTTGGTTTACCGCAACAAGCATCACATTCATGATCAGTACGCCTGCAACAATCAGACTGATGGCTGCAATGCCAGCAACGGCAAGCGTCAATGCGTGCAAAATACGATCAAACGTTTCCAGCACAGCATCTTGGGTGATGACCGTTGTGTCGTCTTCACCATCATGACTTTCTTTCATCGTGTCTAGGATTGCTTGCTTGGCCGGTTGGATGGCGTGGCGGTTTTTTGCTTCAACTAGAATACGAAATAAAGAGGTGGTATTAAATAAGGACTGTGCATAATCAATTGGAATAATCACCACTTCATCGGTATTAAATCCCATTGATTCACCCTGCGGTACCAGTACACCTGAAACCAGGAAACGGTTTCCATCTAGTCTAATTCGTTGTCCGATGGCATTATTATTTGGAAAAAATTCTTTTGCTAATTTGGCACCCAAAACAATTTGTGCGCTACGTGCAGAACCTTGTGTGAGGAATGATCCTTGAGACAATTTCATATGCCTGATTGGAATCAGGTTAGCGTTGCTGCCCAATACAGTTACTTCACGTAGACGAGTGGCGGCAGATAATTCCGCTACACCGACATTCAGTGGTGCGTAGCGTTTGACCTGAGGAATACGCCCGATTAATTGCGCATCTTTTAAAGTCAGGTCACGCGGTGTCTGACCCAAAACAGCACCCGGAAATGAACCGGAAGTTTCGGCTCGTCCCGGCATGACCACCAGTAGATTGGTGCCGATGGATGAGAATTGGTTAACCACGTAGCGTCGTGCGCCGTCCCCCAAAGCGGTTAGGACAATCACTGCAGCAACCCCTAGTGACATTGCCAGAATAATTAATAATGAGCGTATTCGGTAGCTCATAATGGTTTTAAAAGAAAGCTGTAATGTGTCAATCAGTGTCATTGGTTTGATCAGTCTGAATTTTTCCGTCCCGCATGGTAATTTGACGGTGCGCACGTGCACCTAATTCTCGGTCATGCGTGACAACAATCAGTGTGGTGCCTGATTGATGTGATTTTTCAAGTAAATGTATGACTTCAGAGCCAATCTGATGATCCAGGTTGCCGGTGGGCTCATCGGCAAGAATTGCCTTGGGTTGCATAATGGTTGCACGTGCAATTGCCACACGTTGGCGTTGTCCGCCCGATAGTTCTGCTGGGCGATGTTGGGCGCGATCTTCTAAATTAAAGGCAAGCAAGGCTTCTTGAACTCGTTGGCGGCGTTCTTTGGGTGGAATGCCGCCAAGAATCAATGGCAGCTCGATATTCTCAGCGGCGGATAAACGTGGCACCAAATGAAAAGTTTGGAAAACAAAGCCGATTTTTTCGCGTCGAATTTGTGCTTGTTCGGTTTCGTTTAGGTCGGTAACAATTTTATCATCCAGTTCATAGTTGCCATGGTCTGGTTTGTCCAATAAACCGATGATGTTTAATAAAGTTGACTTGCCGGAACCGGATGGCCCCATGATCGATACATATTCTCCGGATGAAATAGTTAGATTAATATCGTTTAATGCATGAACGGTTTGGTCGCCCATATGAAAAATGCGTGTTATACCAGCCAGGCAGATCATAATCCATTACTGATGGGTTGTACCACAGTGCCGGCCTGAATTTCCTCCTGATCAAATGAAATCAGCACTTGATCGTTTTCTTTCAGACCTTCAATAATTTCTGTAAAGCTCCAATTCGCTAATCCGGTTTTTAGCTGTCGTTCTTCCAGTTTGTTGTCTTTTCCTAGACGCAACACTGTTTTATCCTGACGTATGGCTTGTGAAGGAATGCGCAGTGTATTGTCACGGCGTTCGAGAATTACTTCGACATCAACGCTGTAACCAACCAATAAAGTTTCTGTTGGGATTTGCGCAAAATCAACTTCAATATCAACCGTGCGTGCTTGCTTCTCGATTTCTGTAACATAAGGGGCGATGCGTCGGACCGTGCCATCGAACACTTGTTCCGACATAGCGTCCAGTGTGATACGTGCTTGTTGCCCAACCTTAATTTTTGGCGCATCGACCTCATCCATCGGTGCACTCACATAAATGCAGGTGTCGTCAATCAAATCAATAGCGGGCGGGGTTGGTACGCCAGGCGGGGACGGGGTGGTGTACTCACCGAGTTCGCCGGTAATCTGGGCAATTACTCCTGCAAATGGTGCGGTAATAATGGTTCGGTCTAGGCTGACCTCGGCGACTTCAACTTGTGCCTCGGCACGTTTAATGTCGGAGATAGCCGCATCACAACCGGCTTGTTTTGCACGTGCGTTGGCATCTGCATCTTCGGCACCTTGTGAACTGATGAAACCTTTGTCGACCAGTTGTTGTGTGCGTGCCGATTCGCGTTGTGCATTTTCTGCGATAATACATGCTTCATGGCGGTGTTCAATTGCCGTGGCTAACTGGCGTTGTGCCAAATCGCGTTGTGCCGCGAGACTTTCGTTCCATAATTCTAATAATTTTTGGTCTTTTTTGACTCGCTCTCCTTCTTCTACCCAGATATTGACAATCTGGCCGCCGGAAGCTGGTGCCAGATTTGCTCGTTGACAGGATTTGATGGTACCTGCACGGGTGTTAACCACGGTTGCTTCGACGCTGCCGCGTGTGATGGTTGCCAATTCCACTTCAACTGGATTGGGGCGGGTAAAGTACCAAATTGCTGATCCCGCAACAGCGATACTTATAATCGCGATGATTATTTTCTTGGATTGCCGCATAATTAGCAAACGGGGGTATGTTGATGGTAATAAAACATATATGACAAATTGTTGTACTTAGCTCTTAATATGGTTATTTTACACTTTCAACTGCGTTTCTTAAGCGTGAATAAAGAAAAACTATGAATTCTACAAATCCACCGACTAATATTTGGCAAGACGAACGATTGCTGTCCAGTAGTGACCAACCTGCCAGCATTGATCAATTGCGACCAACCGAATCGGATTATAGGCTACTTGATCCTAAAACATATGATGCCATTGAAGCGGAAGCGCTATTTGAGCAAGTGGATCACACGAAAACGCATATTGGTCGTTTAGTGGTTTATCGGTCTTTAACGCAGGTTGTCAATCCGGCTCCTGTGCTGCAACAAAAACAAGCGGCGTTGCGTGAAATTGTTGATGATGTGCAAATGTACGATGCACTGAATGGTTATGTTGATCATCTGGTGAGAGGAGAGCGTTCGCTTGATCATTTGTTGTATGGTGAATTTACCGGCGGACTAACTACCGAGGAACCGGTTGATAATGCGGAAGAGCTAGTGTTTGGTGGTCATGGCTATCGGCAATATAAAGATGGGACGCGTTTTGTACAGCAAATGGTTGAATCTGCAAATGATTTGCCGCGCCCGAAAAGTCCTTATCTATGTCACTTGATTGATGCCATTGGGTGTCTTGAGGAATCGCGTATTTATTCATTGATCAAAGGGCCGGTTTATTTGGCGAGCGGTAAATTCAAAACCAAAAAAGAAAAACCTGCATTCTTGCCACTACCCAAATTTCGGCCAACTATTTTTAAATTAATCCCTATGCTGCTTTTTGCAGTGGCGATTTACGCAATTTTGTTTGCCTTTGAAACGGTTTTGCCGGAGATGGGAGCCTCTTATATTGGTTATGGCATTCTAGCGTTAACTGTGCCGGTTTTCCCCATCGTACTGTTAGCCATCGGGGTTTCAGATCGCGATAGCATCATCTATCCGTTACGTAAGCAATTTAGAGAGAGTCCCGAATTAGCAAAAGCAATGGAAGCATTGGGTATGTTGGATGAATTACTTTGTTACCATCGTTATGGTCAATCGTTGAACGGAGATAAAGTGTTGCCGCAAATATTTGATGAGCAACATCATCTGCTGAGTGTTAGCAACGCAAAGAACCCGCTGTTGATCAATCAAATACCGGATTACGTGCCGAATGAAATTGGATTGGATGCATCAGGACGGTTGGTGATTATCACCGGACCAAACAGTGGCGGTAAAACCGCATATTGCAAGACGATTGCGCAAATTCAATTGCTTGGGCAAATGGGGTGTTATATTCCGGCCACGCAAGCGCAATTGGTGCCGGTTGAACATATCTACTATCAAGTTCCAGACCCAGGGCAGTTGGATGCCGGCATGGGGCGATTCGGTCATGAATTGAAGCGCACGCGTGAAATATTCTTTAATTCGACACCTCGTAGTCTGGTGGTGCTGGATGAACTGTCGGAAGGAACCACGTTTGAGGAAAAGATGGCATTATCTGAATATATACTGAAGGGATTCCATCAATTGGGCGCAAGTATTTTGCTAGTGACGCATAATCATGAATTATGCGAGCGGTTGCAAAAAGATGGGGTCGGCAAGTATTTGCAAATTGAATTTAAACCGGAAGGCCCAACACACCGATTGATTACTGGTGTTTCGCGTGTCAGTCATGCAGAGCGTGTTGCCAGCGCGATCGGTTTTAGCAAGCAAGATGTTGAAAGACATTTGGAGAATCAGCGTGGGCTAAAAGATTGATATTGGATATTGTTGTCGCTTCAAAACAAACAGGCCACCATAAGACTTGGTGGCCAGTTTTTATTTATGACATAGGTTCTATCAATATTTCCATTGAAGCTGAAAACGCATAATATTAGCGTTTTTAACATGCTTTAAGGTTTTGACATTAGTCCTGTCCATATTTGAATAGGCAGCGACCAGTTCAATTTGATCATTAACTTGCCATTCAAGACCAACTTCGGTTTCTCTTACACGACTGTAAGGTGTGTTGGTGGTGTCTTTTTCCGCACCATTGTATTTTTGCCATTTAACGTAAGGAATCCAGGTGCCCCAGCTATTGTCGATTTTATACATGGCTTGGATATAACCACCATTGATGCTTGCAGATTCAATTTGTGTCATATCTGCATTGAGCTGTGGTGAGCGACCCCAGTTCCATTCTGTTTGGAAACCAAAAGGCTGTGGATAGAGAATGGCGTGTAAACCAATACGCTCATCCCGATAGCCTTTCTTGTTAAAGGTTGGAGCACTCAAAATCCCTGCACCTTCATTAGTGCCGACTCTAGGAACAAACTTACCTGTATAGCCATAAACACCGGTCTCAAAGATTTGACCATTACTAAATTGGAAAGGGTAAGTGACACGTGCAGCAACGTGCAAATTATCGTTCTTATCTCTCTGGTTAATTCCCTGACCGGTATAGGCACCAAAACCGATGACACCATAATCGCCGGAGCCTTTTAGTCCCTTACTTAGGAAACTAAAGCGTTTTTGAATATGTTGAGGGGTCCAGTAAAAGAAGATACCCGTATCACGCTCGTTTCTAACGCCACTACTTAATGCATCGGCACGTTCTAAAGCGAGTCGGTTGCGACTGGATTGTAGCAATTCGAAACTGTTTGGTATTTTGGACAGACCTGGGCGGATACGAAATTCCTTCTTCTTATCAAAATAGATATCACCATACATGTCACGAACACCAACGGTGCCGCCAGCAAATTCAGTTTGCATATAAAGTTTCAGATGATCACTGACCTCACCCTGGAACACTAAACGGGCGCGGCGGATAAAGAAATTGGTGTCTTTTTCAATGGCCTTGTCACCTGGAGAGGCTAAGCCAGCGAAATCTCCCGATAAGCCAGCACCTTGACGAAATTGTGTATAACCGCCAATTTTAATTCGGTCATACCATTTTTTTTCGCCGGAACTGGACGATTCACTTTTAGCCATAGCGACTTCGTTTTGCTGCGCCACTTCTTGGATTACTTTATGTTGCTCTTCAAGGCGTGTTTCCATCGCCTTGAGTTCTTCCATTTTCTGGTCAATTTTGTATTCAACGGCCTGCGTTTCTTCGGGGGATTGTGTTACTTCGGCTTGGTCAACTTGCTTGAATTTACCGAGTTCGACACGATTTTCACCCGGTGTTGTATAGACTTGATTGGTTACCGGGTCAACATACAATGTGAGTGCATGCGCTGATAGCACTGTGCTGCTCAACAATGTGGCGAACAGTGTCATGCATGCCAGTTTACCTGTCAGTATTAGTTTAATCTTGTTTGCTTTAATTTTTTTCATTTTTCCTCCAAAGAAATCACTTGGAGGCAAGTTTATTGCATTCTTGTTACAGTTTTATTACACGCATGTGAGAAGGGAAAATATAGCGGATGTTAGGTTCAACCTAGAATCCTCAGTTGATTGCTTCAGAAATGTTTAGTCTTATGAAATAAAATAAATATTCTGTCAAATGCCACACACCCTTCAGGTGAGCTACGCTATGATGCTTATAGCACACTGTTCTTTATCTTTTGCTGCGTTGCAGTTCGTTGTAATAACTAGTTATTACTCCTCACTGCGCCTTGCCAAAAATAAACAACAATGCACTCTAAGCACCATCCAACTGAGGATTCTAGGTTCAACGATTGTTAAGGATTTCGGTGAGTGTTCTTTCTACACCAATTTGCCAATGGGGAAGTTGTAAACCAAAGGTGGTTTCTAGTTTGGAAGTGTTTAGGCGAGAATTGAGGGGGCGTTTTGCCGGTAATGGGAAATCGACGGTTTTGATGCGATGTGACGCATCGGGTTGGATTTTGAGCGGTGTGTTGAATTGCCTCGCATGATCGATAATCAATTGCGCAAATTCATACCAGGAAGTGTGACCGTTTGCTACTAAGTGGTAGAGTCCCGAGTTTTCTGGTTTGTTGCTGATGGTGCGAATAATCTGTGCGGTAACATCCGCCAAGAGTTCAGCGCCAGTGGGCGCGCCGATTTGATCATCAATAAATTTTAATTGATCTCGTTCCTTGGCCAAACGCAATATGGTCTTGATAAAGTTGTTTCCATAGGCGGCATACACCCAGCTGGTGCGAAAGATCAGATGCTTGCAGCCAGAATTGACAATGTTTTGTTCTCCTGCCAGCTTGGATACGCCATAAACATTGAGTGGATTTGTTTCATCCGTTTCAAGTCGTTCATGTATTCCACTGCCATCAAATACGTAATCGGTTGAGTAATGGATCAGCCAAGCATTGATTTGCTTAGCCGCTTGAGCTAATACGCCTGGTGCTTGTGCATTGATGGCATGGACCAAGTTCGGCTCTTGCTCTGCTTTATCAACAGCGGTATAAGCTGCTGCGTTTACAATGATATCCGGCGATACGGTTTGTATTGTTTTTTGAATGCCTAATGGGTTGGTAAGTTCGCCGCATAATGTTTGACTATTCTCACTTAATGCAACAAGTTCGCCAAGTGGCGCCAGACTGCGTTGTAGTTCCCAGCCGACCTGCCCATTTTTTCCAAATAGTAAGATTTTCATTGTGTCCGCTTAGAATAGTTTTTTTCAATCCATTCTCGGTAAGCGCCTGTTTGAATATTTGTAGTCCACGATTGATTATCCAGATACCATTGTAGTGTTTTACGGATGCCGGTTTCAAAGGTTTCAGCTGGGCGCCAATTTAATTCACGCTCAATTTTACGAGCATCAATGGCATAACGGACGTCATGCCCGGGACGATCTTTGACATAAGTGATTTGATCTTCAAAATTGGATTGTGGATGAGATTCTCGTAATAGTTTACAAATGGTTTTAACAATCTCAATGTTAGGTTTTTCGTTCCAACCGCCAATGTTATAGGTTTCACCCAGTGTGCCAGATTCTAGAACCCGGCGTATCGCACTGCAATGATCGGTGACATAAAGCCAGTCACGAATTTGTAGGCCATCCCCGTAGATGGGCAAAGGTTTGCCAGCTAAGGCATTGTTAATCATTAATGGGATTAGTTTCTCAGGGAATTGATAGGGGCCATAATTGTTTGAGCAGTTGGTGGTTAGGACGGGTAAACCGTAGGTGTGGTGGTAAGCATGCACCAAATGATCACTGGACGCTTTACTGGCTGAGTAGGGGCTATTCGGCTCATAGGGGTGTGCTTCGGTAAATGCTGGTTGATCAGCGGATAGTGAACCATAGACCTCATCTGTCGAGACATGCAGAAAGCGAAAAGCTAATTTTGACTGTGGGTCTAGTTTATTCCAATAAGCACGGGTTGCTTCCAATAAGTGGAAAGTGCCCAATATGTTGGTCTGGATAAAATCTTCTGGACCATGAATTGAGCGGTCGACGTGACTTTCTGCAGCTAAATTAATGATTGCACGTGGTTGATATTGTGCCAGTAATTTTTCAATTAACGGAATATCACCAATGTCGCCTTGTATAAATATATGCCTGGAATCATTAGCTAGAGACGAGAGATTCTGTAGGTTCCCGGCATAGGTGAGTTTATCGAGATTAACAATTACTTCATCGGATTGTGTAAACCAGTCCAGAATAAAATTTGAGCCAATAAAACCCGCGCCGCCGGTTACTAAAATCATGTTATGTGTCTATTTGTTATAGTGAGTGAATTGTTTCTGACTGCCAGTTTGGTACTAGTCCTACTTGTTCTGATTTTACTTGAAATTCGTAATCAATGCCGATATCTGGAACCCATACTAGGCGTTCACCACTAAATAATAGCGGCATTGTGTAACGTTTCCAAGGCGGTATGGCGGCTTCTTGTAATAACTTTTTTAAACTTCGCCGTGGGCGATTACAGTGTGGTGCGAATCGTTCTCCACCCTGACGCAGACGTATGGTTACAGGATATTGAGATAATTTTATTTGATCGATCCCTTGGCTTTTAATATGAGTAAAACGGATAGTGCCATGTAAATTTGCTAGCTGTAACGGGTTTTCACCATGCCATGTCAGCCGCCAAGTGGGTTCAGCTGTTTTTAGCTTGGGTAGGAAAAATATTAGGCCTTGATAACAACGCAGAATTATTTGATCAATCGTGATGTTTATTTGTGTGTCGAGGCGTGTTGATCGTAATTGTTGCAAAATGTCATCGAGTTTAGCAGTACTGGGTGGTCTTATCCCGCTCTGCACAAGAGTAAAGCGAAGCAGGTTTTTAGCGCGCGCAATACTTAATTCATGCATGGCTTTCATCTGGAGTTTGCCGGAAACTAAATATTGTTGGCGATCTATCTCTGCTAATTCATCTAGCAGTAAGGAAGCCTCAGATAAGTGTTTGCTGGTACGCAGCAATGTTTTGGCGTAATTAGGATATTTTTCTTTTAATAGCGGTAGAACTTTGTGACGTAGAAAGTTTCGATTGAAATCAGTGCTGTCATTGCTTTCGTCATGAATCCAACTAAGTTGATTTTGTTCAGCATACTGCTCAATTTCACGACGCGATACTTGCAGTAGTGGTCGAAGAACTTGTGGTGCCATATCAGATGATTGCTTTCTGATAATCGGCATTGCACTCAACCCTCTGATACCTGCACCACGAAATAATTGTAATAACAGTGTTTCAGCTTGATCGTCCAAATGTTGTGCGAGGGCAATATAGTCCGCTTGTAGCTGATTAAATATTTGATAGCGTTCATCTCTGGCCAACGCTTCTAGACTAACACCTGGTGTTTTTTTGAGGTTGAGTGATTTGGTAATGATGGGCAGGTCGAATGAAAGGCACAGGTTGTGACAGAATTGACGCCAGTGTGCGGCATTGCTGCTGATGCCGTGATCAACATGAATGGCAGATAATGAAAAGTTTAAGTGTTTTGAAAGTATGGCAAGTAAATGCAATAACACGACCGAGTCAACGCCGCCACTGAGTGCGATGACGACGTGACTGTTAGGCCTGATATGGGTAAGTAATGTACTTTCTGTATGATTGAATAGGCTATTCGACTTTGACTTCTTTAAATGAACCATAACCCATTAACCGTTCAAGACGTTTTTCAATTAGTGTTTCAGTAGAGTGGTCTTGTAATTTCCGTAATGATTCCTGCAGAACATTTTTAACCGATTGCATGGTGGCTGGATAGTCGCGGTGAGCGCCGCCAATTGGTTCATCAACAATACTGTCAATCAAGTTAATCGCCTTGAGTCGATCAGCAGTAATACCCATAATTTCGGCAGCTTCTGGCGCTTTGTCAGCACTTTTCCAGAGGATAGAGGCGCAACCTTCCGGTGATATAACGGAATAGGTGGCATATTGCAACATGTGGACGACATCGCCGACAGCGACGGCTAATGCGCCGCCTGAACCGCCTTCGCCAATAACCACACAGATAATGGGTACTTTGAGTTCCGATAGCACGTAAAGATTCTTGCCGATGGCTTCGGACTGCCCACGTTCTTCTGCATCAATTCCGGGATATGCACCCGGTGTGTCGATAAAGGTGATGAGTGGAATTGAAAACTTCTCAGCCAAACGCATCAAACGTAGTGCTTTGCGATAACCCTCTGGTTTTGGCATGCCAAAGTTACGATGGATCTTTTCACGAGTGTCTCGTCCTTTTTGGTGGCCGATCACCATGACGCTCTGACCATTGAAACGCGCGATACCACCGACAATGGCATGATCGTCAGCAAAATTACGGTCACCATGCAATTCTTCAAAATCAGTGAATAAATGTTCGATATAGTCTAACGTATAAGGGCGTTGTGGATGTCTGGCAACTTGTGAGATTTGCCATGGTTCAAGTTTTGAGTAGACGCTTTTGGTAAGAGACTGACTTTTTGCTTGTAAACGCGAGATCTCGGCAGAAATATCTAAAGCAGAGTCATCTTGGGCAAAGCGCAGTTCCTCTATTTTTGCTTCAAACTCAGCAATACTTTGCTCGAATTCCAGGAAAGTAATTTTCATTTGGGCTAAGTTATAATTCTAAAACTGTGATGATACAGGATTTGTACGTGTCTCTGTATTTCTGTGAGTGATTATATGAGGAAAATTTTATGAAACGACGTACTTTTTTACAAGGGGCCGCTGTTGTTACTGCCTTGCCTGTTATTTCATTTTATTGGGCGCAAAAAAATGTCGCTGGGGTTGTTGAGCAGACAACGGTGGAGCGATTAAGTAAGCCGCATCATGCCTGGCAAGGACAAATTTCGAAAGAAGCCTTTAGCGTGCTTTTTGAAGAACAAACAGAGCCGCCTGGTAGCAGCCCGCTGAATCATGAGCATCGTGATGGTCTATATATTTGCGCAGCATGCTATCTGCCGTTATTTGAGAGTCAATATAAATATGAGAGTGGAACCGGCTGGCCAAGTTTTACCCAACCGATTGCCGGGCATATTGATACTAAACCGGACTATCAACTAATCATTTTACGTACTGAGTATCATTGTGCACGCTGTGGAGGACATCAAGGGCATGTTTTTAAAGATGGACCAAAACCACGCGGTGAACGATGGTGTAATAATGGATTGGCGTTAAAGTTTATCGTGCATTCTGATGAACTGCCGCCATTAAGGAGTTAATCGTATGAGTAGGTATTTTGTTTATTCGTTTTATTTTGTCATGCTATTTGTTCTCGTTTTATTGACTGCATGTCGCCCGTTAGAAAGTACTTCAATGGAAATAACCATTCCAGACGAGCATGTAGGGGTTGCGATTTTTGCCGGTGGATGTTTTTGGTGTACAGAATCTGATTTTGATAAAGTACCAGGTGTTGTGGCCACGATATCGGGTTATATCGGCGGAACAGTGGACAACCCGACCTATGAACAAGTTGTCACTGGGAAGACTGGGCATATTGAAGCGGTTCGGGTTTATTTTGATAAAACTAAGACGAGCTATGCGGCGTTATTGGCGGCTTACTGGCTAACCATTGACCCGCTGGCACAAGACCGTCAATTTTGTGATATCGGCTCACCTTATCGCGCCGCAATTTTTTATCTGGATGAGGAGCAGCAGCAACTGGCACAGCGCTCAAAAGACGCATTGGATGACTCCGGTCAATTTGCGCAGCCTGTAACAACGATGTTACAAGCGGCAACTACTTTTTATCCGGCGGAAGATTATCATCAAGACTATTACCTCAAGAATCCTGCACGCTATGAACGTTACCGCAATAATTGTGGGCGGGATAAGCGTTTATTGGAATTGTGGGGACGTCAACATTAAAGGGTTGTTCTATTGAATGATTTGGCATTAAATAAGAGACTTCTGGGCGGCTTGTCGGCCGAAAGTTTTTTGCGTGACTATTGGCAGAAGAAACCTTTATTGGTTCGCAATGCAATACCTGAGTTTGAGGGGCTATTAACTCCAGAAGAATTGATTGAGTTAGCTTGTGATGACGATGTGCAATCGCGCCTTGTGACCTACAAACGGAAGAAATGGCTGCTGGAACATGGGCCATTTTTGCAAGATGATTTTGATCATCTGTCGAAAAAAAATTGGAGTTTGTTGGTACAGGAAGTGAACCACTACCTACCCTCAGCGCGTGATTTACTGTTGATGTTTGATTTTATTCCCTATGCACGGCTAGATGACCTGATGGTGAGCTATGCACCTAAAGGGGGCGGGATAGGGCCGCATGTTGATTCTTATGATGTGTTCTTATTACAAGGACAGGGCTCAAGACGTTGGCAAATTTCACCACAAAACGATACAAGCTTTATTGAGGATGCGCCACTTAAGATTTTGCAGAATTTTGAACCGGAGCAGGAATGGCTGCTGCAGCCAGGTGATTTGTTATATCTGCCGCCCAATTATGCGCACAATGGTATTGCTGAAGAAGACTGTATGACTTACTCGATTGGTTTTCGTGCGCCAAGTTGTCAGGAATTAATCACGCAGTTTCTTGTTTATCAGCAGGATCATTTGCAAGTCAACGGGTGGTACACAGACCCCAACTTGCAATTGCAATCTCAACCGGCAGAAATAAGTCCATTTATGGTGCGTCAGGTCAAGGCCATACTGAAAGAAATTAAGTGGGGACAGATCGAGATTGAGAAGTTTTTGGGGGTTTATTTAACGGAACCTAAAGCACATGTTTTTTTTGATTCGCCTGAATTGCCATTAACACAGCAACAATTTGCCAAAGAGATAAAAAAGAATGGTGCGCAACTTAACTTAAAGAGTCGGATGTTATACGGGAAAAATTCGCTAATTTTTCTCAACGGAGAAGTTTTTGAAGTTGATAATGGTGCGCATCAACACCTAATTAAATTGGCTAATGAGCAAAAAATTTATGTCAGTGAAACATCGAATAACGAAACAAAAAAAATCCTTTATCAGTGGTACCTTAGTGGTTATATAGATGTTGGTGTGGTATTTGAGACGCCATAATTTAGATAAAAAAATCTTGTGATTTTCTGGACACTGATATTTTATTCTGGTATTAAGGTTATGGTCTTTCTGATAATGAATGGCCGAAGAGCTGTTTTACATAATTTAATTCGTCATAAATTTTTTTAATATAGGAGACTCTAGACATGAAATATTCTTTGTTTATTGCAGCATTGTTAGCATTATTTTTAACCGGTTGCCTGTCTGAAAAAGAAGGTCAATATCCACCAAGCTTGTATGAAGATGAGTCAGGCGAAAGACTGGGTGCTCCTTCTGGCCAGAAATAATTGGTAGGAAGTTAACTATCAAACGGCTCCTATCAGTTATTAGGGGCCGTTTGTTATTTAGGATTAACACTAGGAACAATTCGCTTCATCACATTTCGACGCTATGTGAAATACAGTAGATAATTGAATTGAAGCTTGCTACACAGATTAAAGATATGGTTTTTCTAATGAAGAAGCGCAGAAAGCTGTTTTACATAATTTATTCGCCGTAAATTTTTAACATAGACGATTTTAAATATGAAGCACTCTTTGTTGATTGCAGCATTATTAGCGTTTTCTAGTCTTACAGGCCAAAAGAATCGCCCAAGTAACGGGTTTTTTGCCTATTAAGGATTGATGTGGTCAAATAAAAATATATATTTTGCTTACCCATCTGTCACCCCCCCCAACAAACTTTCCCTCTATGCCAATAAGTTAATCTTAATAACGAGTAATCGTTGGCACTACAAATTTTAATTCTTGTCGGGAATAAAAGTTTTGCTTACTTTTCCGGGATTATGAGATAGATTGGAGCTGAACCAAATCAGTCCAGTTCTGCATCATCCTAGAATCCTCAGTTGATCGCTTCAGAAATGTCTAGTACTCCGTCTACCAGATATTGGCTGATACAGTTAGTTTTTCAGCGTTACTGGCAAGGCAGGTTTCGCTGGCAGTGGTCATTCCCTTGTCAAGAGACCTAAAACCGCCAGTGGCGCTGAAAAGCTAACACGCAGGGCGTTCACAAAATGTCCCGTCACCGCGTTGCAGCACCTTGCCAAGGGAGTAACCATTGTCTGCGTGCTGCGTCGCACTTCGTTGTGAACTAGTTCACTTCTCATTGCGCCATGCCAAAAATAAACAACAATACACTCTAAGCACCATCCAACTGAGGACTCTAGGATCATCCATTAGATTCGCAGTTCGATGAAGTATGAAGCGTCTAAAAACCTGCCTGCCCTGCGGAGATATGGACAATGCCGATCCAGAGCTGGATGCAGGCATTGTCTCAATTAGATATTTTAGGTAGCCAACAAGTGAAGCGCGTTAGTCGAAAGATTTGTCTGACACGGAATATTGAACGGCCTCTGATGGAATCTATAATTAAGCCAATTTCTAGAGCCTAATTATGAAACTTGTTTTCTCGTTATGTTTTAGTTTAATTGCCAGAAATTTCTCTTTCGTAGTTTTCTTGTTCTGTTACCTGTATTGCTTGACCACTAGGGCCACCACATGCTGCTAATAAGAATGCTAGAGTCAAAGCTAAAAGTGTAATTCGCATTATTAAATTTTCCTTATTAATTAAAAGTTTTTAAAACGAAGCGTGAAAAAGAATTCGGTTTAGTTTATGTTGATTAGTAATACGAATTAAGAAATTATGCTCGCAATCCTAGTTTTCCACTAATTAAATCAAATCACTCGTGGAGTATATGTCATTTTAATAGTAATGTACTACTCCTATGTAATGTTAAGTCTACGATAAGATTGCTATCTTTATGAGCTGATGATCCCTATAAGATTTGCTGTTCTTACATTCTTGGAAACCTAAAAATACAACGCATCTCTAGTACTCCGTCAATATCAAGTAGACGGAGTACTAGTCAGGCTGTATGAGAATAGAATGATCTATTGTGGAAAACCCATGCTTGAATATCTACCATTGTTGCGCAACAAAATTTTTCTCGTGTCTTATCTTGGGTAAAAACTGGATTCTTTGAGACGTCCGACGGATTGTTTTTTGTTCTTTAATTGCTTCGTATTATATTTTCCGCTTCTTAAAGCGGGGTGTTTTATTCACATTACTGCTTACCTTCATAACACAATTAGTCGTCATTTCAGTTAGAATAGTAACTTTGATAAAGGAAGAGGTCTTACATGAAGTACCAAATTGCACCAAGTATTCTTTCAGCCAATTTCGCGAAACTGGGAGAAGAAATTACAGCCGTGATTGATTCAGGGGCTGATATTGTTCATTTTGATGTCATGGATAATCACTATGTGCCGAACTTGACGATTGGCCCATTGGTCTGCGAAGCCATTCGTCCTGTTACCGATGCGATAATTGATGTTCACCTGATGGTAGAACCTGTTGATCGTATTATTCCTGATTTTGCCAAAGCTGGTGCTAATATCATTTCATTTCATCCGGAAGCGTCCAATCATATTGATCGCACCATTGGTCTAATCAAGGAACAAGGTTGCAAAGCTGGTTTGGTTTTTAATCCTGCAACATCCCTGAGTTATCTGGATCATGTCCTGGAAAAACTTGATTTGGTTCTTATTATGTCGGTTAACCCAGGATTTGGCGGCCAAGCTTTTATCCCTGAAGCGCTGAACAAATTGGCGGCAGTACGTAAGCGTATCGATGCAAGTGGTAAAGATATTATGTTGGAGATTGATGGTGGCGTAAAGGTCGATAATATCGCCGAAATTGCACGTGCCGGAGCAGATACTTTTGTTGCAGGGTCTGCTATTTACAACGCTGGTAAAGATAGCGATCCACATCGCTACGATTCAATTCTTTCAGATTTGCGTGCTGAATTAGCGAAAGTTTAATAATAAAAAAAAGTAATAGTAAACTATTTAAAATCAATTGAATGAATAATCACCTCTTTAGTTACGCTCAGTCGTCTGTCGAAAAAGTTATTTTTCCTCTACCCGTTAAAGTCATCATGATTGATTTAGACGGTACTTTGCTCAACACAGCTGATGATCTGGCGCTAGCCGCCAATTTAATGTTGCGCGAATTGGGCTTGCCAGAAAAATCATCCGACACGATTCAGTCTTATATCGGTAAAGGAATTGAGCGTTTGGTTAAACGGGCGTTAACCGGTCAGTTGGACGGTGAACCTGATGCCAACTTATTAAATCAAGCACTGCCGATTTATCAGAAACATTATGCACAAAACATTCACGTTAATACAAAGCCTTATCCAGGTGCTGTGAATGGTGTTGAAAATATGCGGCAAGCAGGGTTTAAACTGGCTTGTATTACCAATAAATCTGAAGCTTTTACGCTACCGTTGCTCAAAGCAACCGGATTATTCAATCAATTTGAGATTGTTCTATCCGGTGATAGTTTGCCGAGGAGAAAACCTGATCCAATGCCGTTGACACATATATGCAGCCATTTCAATGTGCAGCCTAACGAAGCGTTGCTAATTGGTGATTCGCTTAATGATGCTGTTGCAGCACGTGCGGCGGGTTGTCATATCATTTGTATGCCTTATGGCTATAATGAGGGCAGGGATGTACGTGACCTCGATTGTGACTCGATTGTTAATTCGCTTGAAGACGTATCAAAATTAATCATTAATTCAAACTGATCTAAACTAAGAACTGTAATAATTAAATAATGTATAAACAGTATCAAATAGTCGTGGTATTTACAGCGAATCGGTTTGGAGTAAACGTATGACAGAAAACGAATTCAATGAGCTGGCAATACAAGGCTATAACCGTATACCCGTCATTCTTGAGACCTTTGCCGATCTTGATACGCCACTTTCTATTTATCTTAAATTAGCAAATGAGCCGTATTCCTATTTACTGGAGTCCGTGCAAGGCGGTGACCGTTTTGGACGTTATTCATATATTGGGTTGCCCGCTAAAACACGCATAGAAGCACGTGAAAACAAAATAAAGATTATTAACGGCAATGAAATCATCGAAAAAGAGGTAGATGATACTTTAGCATTTGTCGAATCCTACAAAACACAATTTAATGCTCCACCGTATCCTGGCTTGCCTCGGTTTTGTGGCGGGTTAGCGGGTTATTTTTCTTATGATACGGTGCGTTATATTGAACGCAAATTAGTTGGCAATGCACAACCGGACACATTAGGTACTCCAGATGTTTTGTTCCTTTTGTCGGAGGAGATAGCGGTTGTAGACAATCTTTCAGGGAAGTTACATCTGGTTATTTATGTTGATCCTGCTGTAGATAATGCATATCAACTTGGCAGAGAACGGTTAAAAGAATTACTAAAGAAACTAAGAGAACCAATATCGATTCCAGTCGAACAGCCCGTTGCTAATAAAAAAACCGTTTGTGAGTTCTCAGAGAATGATTTCAAAGCGGCAGTTGAACGCGCCAAACGCTACATCTATGATGGCGATATCATGCAAGTCGTTCTTTCCCAGCGAACTAGTAAGCCTTTTGGTGCTACCCCACTTTCGCTTTATCGTGCACTGCGTAGCTTAAACCCTTCGCCTTACATGTTCTATTATCATTTCGATGATTTTCATGTGGTTGGCGCCTCGCCGGAAATCCTAGTGCGCCTTGAAGAGGATACGGTAACCGTGCGGCCAATTGCTGGTACGCGCCCACGCGGTAAAACAATACAGGAAGATGCAGATCTTGCCGCTGATTTATTGGCCGACCCCAAAGAGCGGGCGGAACACGTGATGCTAATGGATTTAGGTCGAAATGATATTGGGCGTGTGGCTCAAACCGGCACGGTTAAAGTGACTGAGAATATGCAAATTGAGAATTATTCTCATGTCATGCACATTGTGTCCAATGTCGATGGGAAATTAAAGCCTGGCTTGACTGCCATTGACGTGCTAAAAGCCACCTTTCCTGCTGGTACCGTGAGTGGCGCACCAAAAATACGTGCGATGGAAATTATTGATGAACTTGAAGTTTCCAAACGCGGTGTTTATGCTGGTGCTGTAGGTTATTTAGGGTTTAATGGTGACATGGATTTGGCGATTGCGATACGTACAGGTATTATTAAAGATGGTTCATTGCATGTGCAGGCAGGTGCTGGAATTGTTGCAGATTCCGTTCCACAGAGTGAGTGGACCGAAACGCAGAACAAAGCAAAAGCTTTATTACGTGCGGCTGAAATTGCTGAAATGGGTTTGGATAGTGAAGTAGAATAAGTTGAAAATACTCTGCTTTATTTGAAAAACGTCAACAAAATTTTTATCGGTTATAAACCCACTGCAATAAATGATCCATCGCTGGGCGTGACCGAGTCGAATGAGCATGATTAACAAAAATAACAACAATAATACGTCGCCCCGATTTGTCCAGCATATAACCGGCTAATGCTCTAACGTTGTTTAGTGTTCCCGTTTTTAAATGGGCTAAACCGCTGACTGGCGTTCCAGTGAATCGATTTCTTAAGGTACCATCTACGGCGGCAATGGGTAGTGACGAAATAAATTCAGGCATTACTGGACTCTGGAAGGCTTGCTGTAAAAGTTGCCCCATATGACGGGCACTGATCCGTTCTGTACGCGATAAGCCTGAACCATTTTCAATCACAAGTTCAGGAAAATTTAATCCTTTGCTAGCGAGCCATTGTTGAACGGCTGCTTTTGATTGCGTCAATGTTGCAGGTGAATTAATGCGTCCTTTAAGTGGTTTTGTTCCTAAAGTTAAATACAATTGACGTGCCGCGATATTGTTGCTGAATTTATTGATGCCACGTATTATTTCTGTCAATGAAGGGGAGTGATAAACTTTGATTGGTGATAGTCCACTTGGAACAACGCCAGTTACAACGTCGCCATGAAATGAGCCGCCTTGTTGCATCCATAATTGTTTAAATAAATCCCGCGTATAAGACGCGCTGTCACGCAACCCAAGCATATAAGATTGTTTTCCACACTGTGTTGAATAGCTGCCATTCAGTACAATGACGATATTTTCATTCTCATCCTCAGCGTGTATTTCTACGCCTAATTGATTGCGCCAATTACCACATGCCCCTTTAGTCAATCTCAAATTATTCAGTAATAATATCGAGTCGGGTAACGGGTCTACCACAGCACGAACTGAATTACTCTTAAATTGCGGCATAAGCACGATGGACGATGTGCGGTAATTAATCAACAGTGCTTCTGGTAGAATATTGTAAGTTCGATAGGGTTGACCATCAAAAGCGCCTGGGTCGCCTTGTGGAATGTCGTAATGCGTATGATCAAGTACTAGATTGCCAGTAATTTCCCGCAGCCCAGTCTGACGCAATCGGTGAATTAATAGCCAGAAGTTTTCTAAGTCAAGCTTTGGGTCGCCGTACCCTTTGATGATTAAATCACCTTCTAAGACGCCATTGATTATCTGACCGTTCGCAAACAATTTGGTCTGCCAGCGATATGCAGGGCCAAGTATTTCTAATCCAGCGTAAGTAGTCACCATTTTCATCACTGACGCTGGGTTCATCGCTGTATCAGCATTGACTGCTAGAATAGGGGTGTTAGCATCAACTGCACTAATATAAACACCCATAGCAGATGCCGGAACCCCTGCTTGCTTTAATTTTTGTTGCACAACATGAGGCAATTCCCCTGAAAAAACAGGAATTGATAAGGCTATCAGGATAGAAGCAAAGTAAACCTTAATCGTAAGGCGATGCATATGAGAGATTATTCTTTAGCACGGCACAAATCAAAGCCGTCGTCCCAGCCCATTCGATATTGCCCGTCTGATTCATATCGTTCTAAATCTTTAAAGCCATATTCTGATTTCTTGGCTGTTTCACAACCATCAATATAACCCTCCTTGGTAGCAGGCGGGAAACCTGAAAGATTGTATGTTGGGCGAGTGCTGGGTGGTAGTGGGCCAGCTGGGCGTTCAATATTTTCAGGAGGCGTTGGTGTCGGTTCTAAAGTGGCGCAGCCAGATAGAACTAAGACAATGAGAATGACAAGATAAGTTAATTTAATGTGCATATCGCTCACTCACTATTTTAAATTTAAAGACGATAAGAAGTCCTGATGCTAAAACTCATAATGCAGCTTTGAGCAGTTTGCCCATTTCTGCTGGGTTACGGGTCACATTGATCCCGCATTCTTCCATTACCACTAATTTTTCCTGTGCGGTGCCTTTCCCGCCCGAGATGATTGCGCCAGCATGACCCATGCGTTTACCTGGTGGTGCGGTTACCCCTGCAATAAAGCCGACCACCGGTTTTTGCATATGGTCTTTAATCCAAAGTGCGCATTCTTCTTCGTCTGTTCCACCGATCTCACCGACCATTAATACCGCATCGGTTTCATCATCCTCATTAAATGCCTTCAATACATCCAGATGTTTCATTCCATTCACGGGGTCTCCGCCGATACCGATACAAGTCGATTGGCCAAGCCCCAATTCCATCAGCTGAGCGACGGCTTCATAAGTTAATGTGCCCGATCTTGATACGACGCCAATACGGCCTTTTTTATGAATATAACCCGGCATAATGCCAATTTTAATTTCATCTGGAGTAATGATGCCAGGGCAATTCGGACCGATCAGTAGTGTTTTACTGTCCTTCATTTTATAGCGAGTACGAATCATGTCGCGCACCGGAATGCCTTCTGTGATACAGATTACCAAATCAAGTTCGGCTTCCACCGCTTCATCAATAGCTGCGGCTGCAAATGGCGGCGGCACATAAATCACCGAAACATTAGCGCCGGTTTCCTGTTTGGCTTCCTTGACTGTGGCGAAAATGGGAATACCTTCTAAATTTTCCCCCGGTTTACGAGGGTTAACACCCGCGACGAAACAATCCTTTCCATTCGCATAATCACGGCACATCCGAGTATGAAACTGTCCGGTTTTTCCGGTTATGCCTTGCGTCATAACGCGACTGTTTTTATTAATCAGGATTGACATGACTGTAAACTCCTACAATTTTTGATTCAAGCGACGACAAAATGACGCAATCTTTGGATTTAACTTCTGGCGGCGGCTGTAACGGCTTTTTGCGCCGCATCGGCCATATTGTCTGCCGAAATAATCGTCAGGCCGGATTCGGCTAGAATCTGTTTACCCAATTTAACGTTAGTGCCCTCTAAACGAACAATCAATGGTACGGTTAATTGAACCTCACGCGCCGCCATGACCACACCTTCAGCAATTACGTCACATTTCATGATGCCGCCAAATATATTGACTAAAATCGCTTGCAAACTGGGGTTGCGCAGCATCAATTTAAACGCTTCGGTCACTTTTTCTGCTGTGGCACCGCCGCCGACATCGAGAAAATTGGCCGGGTTACCGCCATACAATTTTATGATATCCATGGTTGCCATAGCCAAACCGGCACCATTAACCAAACAACCGATATTGCCGTCTAGTGGGATATAGGACAGGTCATGTTCGGATGCCTCAATTTCAATTGGGTCTTCTTCATCCAAATCACGCAAAGCCACAATTTCAGGATGACGAAACAATGCATTGTCGTCAAAATTCATTTTGGCATCCAGCGCAATCACATGATTGTCTGTAGTTAATGCCAGTGGATTGATTTCAGCCAATGATGCATCGGTTTGATCAAAAGCTTGATACAAGCCTTGCAACAATACCCGTGCTTCATTGTGTCCTTGCTCTGGGATGCCAATTTTTGTAGCGACTTTTGTGGCCTGTTGATCCGTGAGACCTGAGACTGGATCGATAAAAACTTTATGAATCTTCTCCGGCGTGTCAGTTGCTACTTGTTCAATTTCCATCCCGCCTTCAGAGCTGGCCATTAAGCAGACGCGTTGACTGCTCCGGTCGACCACCATGCCAACATAATACTCCTTGGCAATGGAAACCCCTTGTTCGATAAATAAGCGACGGACAATTTGTCCCTCTGGACCAGTCTGATGTGTGACCAGCTTCATATTCAGGATTTCACCGGCAAACTGGCGTACTTCGTTTAATGATTTTGCAACCTTGACACCACCACCTTTACCTCGTCCACCAGCATAAATCTGCGCCTTGACCACCCAAACATTGCCGCCCATTTCCTGCGCCGCTTTGATCGCATCATCAACACTAAAACAAGCCGTGCCAAAGGGTGTGACAACACCATATTGCCGCAAGATATCTTTTGCCTGATACTCATGAATCTTCATTGCACTGGTTCCATCAGTATTTGTAGAAATTTAAGTATAGCGTATTACTCTGGACTGCTGATATGGTTTTAAGATTATATATTTTTTGCATGTTAACCTGAGTATTTCATCAGTATGCTTAATTTCATAAAGTCTGGAATTAACCTGGTTATTACCCTATAAGAATTGGACGATAAATGGTTCTTAATTATGTTTATGAAGATTCATTTCTCATAAACATACTGTTTTTGCTTTAAAAATATTGGCGTACCAAATATATTATCTAATTAAAGTGACGCGACACGATTATCGGAGAAGATAGTATGAAAGAATTTAATAAGTCGTCAAGCAGAGTAAAAGTCACATCGAGAGATTGGTTGACAATAACTTGTTTTATTCGATCTCGCCGGATCTTATTCTGGGCGTGAGAAGAGTGGATGATAAAAGTTTCACGTATGCGAGATGCGGCTCATTGATAGGCATTAGTCTAAGATTAATTAACGCTCAACTTGAGGCGATTTGAAACAATCAAACCAGATTGGTTGTGAGGATGTTATAATATAAATTAAATATATGATATAAAAGTTAAAATAAGTGTATTAATATCATCAGAAATGACGTTCTTAGTAGAAGATTCGAAAAGAAACTCATTCCTCCTCGCGGTTTTGTGACTCACTCAAAAACGCGTCAAACAGTCGACACCACCATAACAGGTAGACTTTCCCCCTATATGACAAATTTAGACAAGGCGTTGCTTTGGGCAACGCCATTAATAGCTATGCTTGTGGTAGCTAATCAGTTTTATCGCGTACAAACCTATGATTTATCGACCTGGCAAGGTGGTGGTTTTGGTATGTTTTCATCCGTAGATACCATTGACTCACGTTTTTTCAAAGTCTACTTGCATGTTGATCATGAAACCATCCCGATACAACTCAAAGGTGCATTTAACAAACAGGTCACCATCTCACGCGCAGAACCCACCGAAGAAAACCTGAAAAAACTTGCACAGCAGATTTATCAGGCTAACTGGATTCATTCGGGAACATTTACTTTAGATCCTCAAAGCCAGGACAATTACCGCCCGGTTCTGGTCTTTATTCACAAAGCACATATTAAGAATACCGAACAGCCAGTTAACATCGAAGGCATTGTATTAGAGTTGTGGAAGACACGATTCGACAGTAAAACCAACACCATTGAAACTTACAAATATACCGAATATGCCTATCCAAACAACCTCTCCTGAGGCCATCAGTTTAAAAGCTTTTCTGCATCGTTTAACCACGATGCGGCCCTTGGATATCATACCGCTGTTAATTTTATTCATCTTGCTGTTTTACGGTTATAGCACCTGGTTTGCCAAGATGGCCACCATGTTTCTGGCCATAACCGCATTACTTTACCGTGAATTATTACGTGATCCCCGCTATTGGCTTGTGTTTGCCTGTATCAGTGGTTTCTCCATACTTGATCACTGGCATCAGATTGACAACCACAAATTTCTACTGAGTTATGTCACCATTATGCTGTTTTGTGCATTCTCTGCCTCACCAGCCAATCAGTTGAAAATTATAGCGGGCAATGCACGTTTACTAATTATTTTGTTGATGGGTATGTCGGTCTTTTGGAAGCTCTATTCCAGCGATCCTTACCTGGATGGCTCATTTTTTGAATATACTTTCATCGTCGATGAACGCTTTAATGTGTTCCTCGGTGTTTTTGGCATTGACATGAAACAGCTGGCCAGTAACCACATAGCTATTTTTAACCTGAAACAAGCCTACCTTGGCCAGGACTTAAGTTCCATCCAGGTTTATTCTCCACCATTGTTGAAAACGTTGGCTTGGTTAACAGGCTGGTGGGTCGTCATTATCGAACTGATAATTGCTGTTTTTTTCATGTTTCGCACGCCATTGATGGATAAGCTGGGGCATTGGTCGTTGTTATTCTTCATTGTGACCACTTATGTACCCGCACCAGTCTATGGCTTTGGGTGGACGCTCAGTGTGCTGGGGTACGCCGTCAGTCAGACATACTGGAAAGATTATGGGCGTTGGTATCTATTATGTATACTGCTGTTAATCATTTATGAAATCCCATGGCGGATTTACATACCCGGTTTTTAACCAAGCCGTCGACTGCTGTCTATGACTGAACCGATTCCTGATAATTCACCGATCTTCCAGCATCCACTGGTACTGTTTGATGGTATTTGTAACTTATGTGATCATACTGTTCGATTTATCATTAAACGGGACCATAATGAAGTATTTCGCTTTATCCCGCTGCAATCTCCGCTCGGCAAGGCGCTGTTAATCAAATTTGGTTTTCCGGAGGACTACCGCGATAGCTTTGTGCTGATAGATGACGCAATACCATATATTAAAAGCATTGCTTTTATTCGCATCAGTAAGAAACTACATCAGCCTTGGCCTTTGTTTTCTCTGGTTACAATAATCCCAAGCGGTCTACGTGATTTTATCTACAGCAGAATTGGACAAAATCGTTACCGTTGGTTTGGTATGCATGATTATTGTGAAATTCAGCCCGGCGAAAAAAATGATCGTTTTTTAACTGAACTTTCTTCCAGAGGGTCGCAGGATTTGGTCTAGATTCGAAACATGTTGAGGTCTTGTTAGCGTTGCTATAAATAACAGTTGAGAGTCATGCTGTGTAGGTTGCATTGCAAGACCTGATAACCACCTGCGTTATCCTTCTTGATTCCCTAAGTAATGAGGGAGCATCACATGGTGAATTAAGTTTTGTGACACTTGATCTTCAGTTTTTGTTTCTGTAACCCATATCTGATAATCTGTTATATTATCCTAAAATCCTCAGTTGGATGGTGCTTAGAGTGCATTGTTATTTATTTTTGGCAAGGCGCTGTGAGGAATAATAACTAGTTCACAACGAACTGCAACGCAGCAAAAGATAAAGAACAGTGTGCTATAAGCATCATAGCGTGGCTCACCTTTAGGTTGCGCAACATTTGACAAAATATTTGTTTTATTTCATAAGATTGGCCAATGCTAAAGCGATCAACTGAGGATTTTAGGATTTTGCAGCCGCATGATAGATAGTTAAGGAGATGGGAAGATGGCCGCCGTTACATTAAATAATATAGCTAAGCAGGGGAAACATGGTGCGGCAATGATGCCGATCATTCAAGGCGTAGGACGTGCGGCAATTGAAATTGCAGCTGTTTTACGTAGCGCAGTTTTTCGTGGCGCACTGGGGCAAGCTGGCGCTGAGAATGTGCAGGGCGAGCAGCAACAGATGCTGGATGTGCTTTCCGACGAAATTTTTTTGGATGAAATGCGTTCGACGGGTTTTGTCTGTGCTGTCGGTTCAGAGGAACAGGAAGAACTGTTGGTGATCGATGAATATGTCCATTCTGATTATTTGGTGTTGGTTGACCCGCTAGATGGTTCGTCTAATCTCGATGTTGATGGTCCGGTAGGGACCATTTTTTCCATTGTAAAGCGTAAGACGGATAATTCAATTTGCCCTCATGTGTCAGATACACTGCAGTCGGGGCAGGAGGTGATTGCTGCAGGCTATGTACTTTATGGCCCGGCATTAATGATGGTATGTTCCGTTGGTGTCGGTGTAGATGGCTATACCTTTAATTCGTCTAATGCGCGCTTTGAACTTAGTCATCCTAATATACGTATTCCAGAGTCGGGAGGGTACTATTCGGTGAATGAGTCCAATGCCGATAAATGGACTGATAATATGGGCGCTAATCTTGAGCGCCTAAAAAAGGAGTCTGGGTTAGGTATGCGCTATGTTGGCGCGATGGTTGCTGATATGCATCGCACGCTTATTAAGGGCGGAATTTTTCTCTATCCAGCAGACGATAAAAACCCGACGGGTAAATTACGCTTGCTCTACGAAGCGATTCCAATGGGTTTTATTATGGAGCAGGCGGGTGGTAAGGCGATGAGTCGAGATGTTGCGGTATTGGATATAGAGCCGGAAAGTCTGCACCAACGTATTCCTGTATACCTTGGTTCAAAAACCAAGATCAACATTTTGCTTAGCAAGAATGCTAAGTGATAAGTGTTATGAATAGGCTAACGATTGTTCCTGTCGACTATTTGTCGATTTGCTATCACACATAGGGGGGCGCACATAGGAGTCGTGTCTTGCGTTGCTACAAATAACTAGTTGAGAACGCAAAGAGGAAGTGCTATGTATATTTCCGGGCACTACTGATACAACAATAATCGTTATTATTGGACAAAAAATGTCGCCTATATCACGTTATACAAGAGGATAAATTATGAAAAATCGTACATATTTAATTATTGCCGCATTTACTTTTGGCCTTATGGCATTTCCCTGTCAAGTGGTAGCGGCTGATTTAAGCGGTTGTGTTAAAGAGGAAATCAGTGACCTTAAGGCAGCTGGTTTCACATGGGATGAGATTAAGCTTCATTGTAGGCATGGATATGTCGGCAGTAAAAATAGATCAAGCGATTCAATACTTGGTGCTTGGACATGGAATGCTGATTGTCCAAGTGGGAATTATAGCGATACATTTAAAATAAACGATTCAAATGGAGACAATTTTTCAGGAGCACTAAATCATAATAGCTTAAATAATAAAATAAGCGGAAGCATATCCGGGGAAAGAATAGAGTTTAATAGGTCGTATACTCATCAGGGCAAGACAAATCATCAAGTGTGGAGTGGAATCATAAATATAAACGATGGCTCAATTAGTGACGGTTTGTTAGTAGAAGATAGTAGTGACACTGAATGCTCATGGTCTGCAAGCAAATAAGTGTTTTATTCAAAAGGATCACAAAAGGATCAATAGAAAGAAACACACAAAGGGGTCGAAACACACATAGGGGTCGCGTCTTGTGTTGCCACAATAACAGTTGAGAGCGCAAAGAGGAACTGCCATGTATGTTGCATTGCAAGACCTGGAACCTTTCTGCGATCTGCTGCCATTAAACGAAATCACAAAACAATTTGGGTTAAGTCACTATGGCAGTGTGTTAGGTACAGTCGCTAAATTTGATCGACAGATTAATGAAAATTCACATTTAGCTGGATTAATAAACAAAGCAGAAGATATAATTAGTAAATAGATTTGACCCCTTCATCATGACCCCTTCATCATCTAAAGAAATCGAAATTTGTGCTCCAAAGAACCTGTAACATAAGAAAATGTCTTAACTGGCCTTCGGTATTGTTCACGGTTGTTATTAATAACGGGCCTATTTCAATATTTTCTGAATTTATGGTTTTGTAACCAATACCAGCATATAGCCAGTTCTCACTGTAGACGGCGTTACTACGGCCCGAAGTGCTGAAAAAAAATTCATTATAGGTATTCAGGTAAAATTCCTTTGGTTCGAGCCTTTCTCCCTGTAATGGTAGGTTATAACCTACCATATATCTGAACCGTGTCGCCATGGGCGCCGCTTGATTCTGGTTATTTATAATAAACCGCTGCTCAATACGCGCCCGTTGATAAAAATTTCCTGACAACACCGGCATACTGTAAACAGCCTGCTGGAAGACTCTGTGTTCATTCGAGAAATCATCACTGAAAGGATTGGCACGCTGGTAGGCATAAGAAAGAGTGAAATTTAATTGCGGACTATATTTATAAATAATGCTGGGGCCCACATAA
>JAJFJJ010000145.1 GCA_021774195.1 Nitrosomonas sp.
AACTGTATGCACGGTTTGATGAGAAAGGGTTGGTCAAATTGTCCATGGAATGGATATTGAGGCACCGTCAAACGAAAGGGACGGAAACAGATAGGCGACTCCTAACGATGATTATGACCAGTCCTTTACTCTACCCAGAACCCTACTACCCGGTGGTTGACCTGCCTTGCCGGGGCAGAATTCTCACCCGCTGGAATTATCGACCTTGCTCGGCCGCACTCCCCGAACTTCCAAGATATGACGGCCTGCAATTAATCTGACATGCTCAGAATCATGATCTACAGAACTGAATATCGTTCCTTTTAAGGATGATATACAGTTAGCAAGATGAGCCAACATCACAATTTCTTTACTTTTTTCTCATATGTATGGTAGATATACGGAAACTATATAATTACTTGTTATGTGTGTAAAAGCGAGAGATAAACAATGGAAGAATTAGATGTCTTTGTCAGTGTTGGTGGAGTTGCAACTGATGAACAGGAAGCATTTGTTCGCGCTGTAGAAGACCGCTTGCGCAGTGAAGGGCTTGTTCCTCACACTGTTGGAAGAAATACGTTTGGTGCAGAAGCTCCCCTTAAAACCGTAACTAGATTAATGAAGAAGTGTTCAGGAACGGTCGTGATAGCGCTTGAGCGGATGTACTTTTCTGAAGGCTTGGATAAGAGAGGCGGAGATAAGGAAACACTTTTAAAAAACATAAAATTACCGACTCCTTGGAATCAAATTGAGGCAACAATGGCCTATGCTCATGAGCATCCATTAATTGTTATTGTTGAAGAAGGAATAAAAAACGAAGGTTTGCTCGAGCGTGGATATGATTGGTATGTTCAATCTGTTAAACCGGAAGTATCTTCCCTTAACTCTCTAGAATTTAACTGTGTGCTGGCGAGCTGGAAGTCAAAGATGATCGAGGCAAATGCTAAGAAGCAGCCCATAAATAATGTAAAACAAGACATCAACCCAATTGATCTAACCATTGGTCAACTAGTCAGTGGGCTTAAACCAGCACAGCTATGGAGTATTTTGGTGGTGGTGGCAGGATTGGTCGGTGGAGCTTTCGCTTTAGGCGCTAAGCTTATAGGTGGTTCATAAAGGAATCGCATAACAATGCAAATTAACTCGGGCCATAAAAAAAGGGGTCGGAGCCGTTTTTGCGGTATTCCCCCAGGGACATAATAGTTAATTCTGTAAGTATTAGCCCTGATGGAATTTAATTTCCTGAACTCTAGTACCATAAGCATCAGTCATGATGCTGTTTCAGAATTATTTTCCAGTTTTCTTCCTAGATTAATGAAATTAATCCGATTTAAATCTAAAAAACTATCCAGTTTTTGGGAGATGACAAGGTGTTAGGTTCTGCGGTGGGTCTATATAGGTCTACTAATCTTCAAAAGAAAAAAGGCCTGCATTGCTGCAAGCCTTTAGATATCTGGCTCCCTGACGAGGGCTCGAACCTCGGACAAACGGATTAACAGTCCGTTGCTCTACCAACTGAGCTATCAGGGAATTGTTGAGACGCGAATTTTAACGGTTTGAGGCTTGTGGGTCAACTATCATGTCCATTTTGGTGTTAATCTTCATGTTTTCTGCAATTCATTTTCTGCTGAAAACAGCTTCATTAATCATCTTTCAAAAATCCAACTTTGCACGCATCAACTTTTAACAAACGGTCGCCTCCTGACAAGGTTTTGATTGAGATCGCCCGTTAGATGCTACCAGGTCGGGTTGTTTGTCTGGCATTACTCACTTTAAAAGGTGAAATGGGTATCCATCTAACTAATGAGATGGACTCCTCTATAGCTGTAGAGCCATGAAAAAGCGTCGGCTTTAGCTCCGGGTACGACTAATTTTAAGCACTTCCTTAAGCCGTTTCAGCCCACGCATTGCTTGCGCAAGGTGATAACGATTTTTTACTTGCAGTGTAAAACGCATTGTTGTGTAGTCATTATCACTTTCCATAGCTACATCATCAATATTAGACTTCACCTTGGCAATTTCCGCCGCAATTCTTGCCAGCACGCCATGTTTATTGACTGCCACAGCCTTAATTTTTACTGAAAAGGTTTTCGCAATATCCTTGCCCCAAGTCACATCCAGACAGTTATCCATAGTTTTCTGGCTATGATTAATCGTCGTGCAATCATGCGTGTGAATAACCAAACCTTGATCTTTCTTGAAGAGCCCCACGATAACATCACCAGGAATTGGATAACAACACCTTGCAAACTGAACGGTTAAACCTTCCGTCCCCATTATGGTAATAGGATCGCTACCTATCCGTTCACTTGCCTCGGACTCGGTTGGAAAAGCCAAACGCTTGGCAACAACCGCCGGCAATTGTTTTCCCAGTGTCATATCAGCCAACAATTCCTCTTTGCTTTTAAGGCCATAGTCGCGCACTACCTTTTCCCATTGTGTAGCAGTGATGGATTCAGGATTGACATGAAATGATATTAACGCTTGGGCAAGCATGCGTTCACCAAGTTTTACCGATTCATCATACTGTATCGTTCTGAGAAAATGTCGAATATGCGAGCGAGCCCTTCCGGTCGCAACATAACCTAACCAGGAAGGGTTTGGCTTCGCATAGGGTGCGGTTACAATTTCCACCCGATCACCATTTTTCAGCTTGCTACGAAGCGGGGCGTTTTCACCGTTAATTTTGGCAGCCACACAACAGTTTCCAATATCAGAATGAATAGCATAAGCAAAATCAACAACTGTAGAGCCTCTTGGCAAAGTTAGAATTTTACCTTGCGGGGTAAACACATAGACATCACCTGGAAACAGGTCAATTTTTAAGTGCTCTAGAAATTCCAGTGAATCTTTTGTATCACTCAATGTCTCCAACAAACTCTGCAGCCACTGGTTAGTCTTCATGTGCAGATCATTCAGATTTGTTTCTGAATTTTTATAGAGCCAATGCGAAGCCACACCATTTTCTGCGATACGATGCATCTCAGTGGTGCGGATTTGTATCTCTATCGGTATTCCAAATGGGCCCAACAGCGTATTGTGCAAAGACCGGTAGCCATTTGCCTTAGGAATGGCAATGTAGTCCTTGAATTTGCCGGGAATCGGTCTATATAAAGCATGCAGCGCCCCTAAAGCGACATAGCTGGATGGAATATCTTTCACCACCACCCGGAAACCATAAATATCCAATACTTCAGAGAAGGTTAGATGCTTCTCCACCATCTTGTGGTAGATACTGTAAAGATGTTTTTCACGACCAGAGACTTTTGCGTCAAGCCCTGCTTCATGTAATTTTGCTGTTATGGCCTCAAGAATTTTTCCAACGACTTCGCGACGATTACCCCGTGCTGCTTTGGTTGCCTTAACCAAAACCTTATACCGCATGGGAAAAGAATAACGAAAGCCCAGCTCCAGTAATTCTTGGTAAATGTTGTTTAAGCCTAAACGATGCGCAATTGGAGCATAAATCTCTAACGTCTCTCGTGCAATGCTACGCTGCTTCTCTGGCCGCATGGCCTCCAGCGTTTGCATATTATGTAACCGATCGGCCAGCTTGATAAGAATGACACGCACATCACGCGCCATTGCCAACAACATTTTACGAAAATTTTCCGCCTGCGCTTCTGCTTGCGTTTGGAACTCTATTTTATCTAGTTTAGAAACACCATCAACTAACTCAGCCACTGGTTGACCAAATCGTTCACTGATTTCAGCTTTGGAGATATGCGTGTCTTCAACCACATCATGCAATAACGCAGCTGTTAATGTTGGCGCATCAAGTCGAAGTTGGCCCAAAATTCGAGCGACTGCCAGCGGGTGGGAAATATACGGTTCACCGGACTTGCGAAACTGCCCTGAATGCGCACCTTGTCCGAATTCATAGGCATTTTTCAGCTGATTGACATCCTCTGACTTAAGATATTTAGACGTCTCAGAAAACAGAAGTTCTGCTTCAGACATTGGACTCAATATATTTAACGGTTATTACAAATGGGTAGAAAAGATGATCTTGCTGGCAACGATGACTAAATTAGACACTTAGATTTTTATAGCACCTCACGAATACCACAAAAATCGCTAAAGTTTATGCGCTTTTAGGATCCAAAATATCCATATCGATTTTCCCTTGTGCTAATTCACGTAAAGCAATTACAGTTGGTTTATCACGAGCCGGTTCAACCATTGGTGTTGAACCAATAGCCAATTGTCTTGCTCTGGTTGTAGCTACTAGGGTCATGTTAAATCTATTTGGTATTTTCTTTAAGCAATCATCGACTGTAATACGTGCCATGTTATTTACCTTTATCGTGTTCTTTAATAATTAAAGCTATTGTAGAAAAAATTTATACTAACTAAGCGGCTCTAGAGAGAAAGGTATTCTTATGGACGCCTCTAGAAATCCGAATTTATAGCGGTGCCCTTATTGCATTTTCAATTCGATATAGTCAGCAAACACTGGCATCAACCAAGTTGTTTAATTAATTTATCGTGCTTAATCAACTGACAGTCTTTCTTTAAATGCTGCGATCGTATGATACAACTCAAGTCATTAATCGCATCCTTCAACTGCTGGTTAATAATAACATAATCAAACTCACAAACATGACGGACTTCTTCACGTACCGCAGCTAGTCTTCTTTCAATCACAACCGAATCGTCTTGTCCACGTTTATTAAGCCGCTCAGCTAAAGTTTCAGCAGATGGCGGCAAAATAAAAATCCCAATCGCTTGCGGAAAAACTCTTCTGACTTGTTCCGCTCCCTGACAATCAATTTCTAATAGAATGTTATGTCCAGCCGCCATGGTCTCATTAATCCAACGCTGTGAGGTGCCGTAAAAATTCCCGTAAACCTCCGCACTTTCCAGGAATTCACCTTGCATCAACATCTGTTTAAAAGTTTCCTCACTGACAAAATGATAGTCACGACCATCGACCTCTTGTGAACGGGGTGGCCGTGAAGTATGAGAAACTGACAACTTAAGATTAGGCTCCATTGCGAGTATTTCACGCACCAAACTTGTCTTCCCTGTACCAGAAGGCGCGCTGATAATAAATAATAAACCTGTTTTTACTGTCATGATTATTCTGAGTTTAAGGCCGTTAGCACCCGGCCTTTATAATGTCTTGATAAGCCTCATTTCTTCAGACGCCACTCTATTTGATCATTAAAGAGTGCCATCTTTCATCTCGACAAAAATGCCAAACGACTGACTTTAATTTTGTCTGATTCCGTGCCTCTCAAAATAGCGTTGATGATATTCTTCGGCCGGGAAAAACTGACCAACCGGGAGAACCTTTGTAGCAACAACCTCTTTCAATTGGTAACTGTCCTGCAATGTTTGTAAAGACTGTTCAATGACCGCCACCTGCTCTGATGAAAAATAGAAAACAGCTGAGCGATACTGAGAACCAATATCAGCCCCCTGTCTATCTAAGCTAGTTGGATCATGGCACTGCCAGAAATGTTTCAACAGTGTTTCCAAAGTGATTACTGATGGATCAAATGAAATTTTCACAACCTCAATATGCCCGGTCCGCCCTGAACAAACCATTTCATAAGTGGGATTTCCTACATGACCTCCAGCATAACCACAACGTGTTTCCACAACACCCTGAAGTCCATGAAATGTTGCTTCAACACCCCAAAAACAACCCGCACCAAAAATGATTTTCTCTATCGCCATACCATTTGGACTAAAACAGTTTTGAAATGAACACTATTCTTTTTCTGCACGAACTTTTTCTAACAGTGCTTCTAACACTTTAATCGCATCTTGCGGTGTTCCACCTTTTTTCCCACTGGTCATATATCGTCCATCAATCACCAACGCGGGAACACCTGTTAATTGATATTGGCGGGTCATTTGGGTCGATCTTGCCACTTGGTTTTGGATACCGAATGAATTATACGCATTCACGAATTCCTCACGATCAACACCCTGTTTTGCAACCCAATCAAACAAAACAGGCTCTTGAGTTAAATTCACTTTGTCACGATGAATTGCATCATAAATTCTGTCATGAAGTATCCCTGTCGCACCAATCGCCTCCATGGTATAAAATGCTTTTGCGCCAGGAACCCAGTTACTGCGAAAAATTGCCGGCACATACCGAAAATGCACATCTTCAGGAATATTTTCTAACCAAGCTTTGATATGTGGATGTAAATTATTACAATGCGGGCAACCATACCAAAAAAACTCAATGACTTCGATGCCACTTTCATTCTGCGTCGATTGCGGGTTACTCAAAACTTTATAATCTTTCCCTTTTATAATCTCAGCATGCGTATTTGACAAGCCAACCAGCAAAAGACTTAGGAACAATAAGATAACAGTTAGAAATCGATTAATATTCATCGCCACCCCTTAAAAAGAACACCATGTTTTAACCAAAAAAATAATAACATCATTAATTATCATTGCGCATTTTTATAAAGTGGATTTCGATACCATTAGCCTGTAATGATGATTGCACTTTATCAACTTCCGATCGCTGAGTAAAAGGACCGACTCGAACTCTATGCCAAATACCTTTTTCCGACAAATCGGCGGTTTGAACAGAGGATACTATCCCCAGCAACGCAAGACGAGCTCTTAGGTTCTCTGCATCAGCAGTTTCTTTAAATGACCCTGCTTGGAGGAAATATTTTTCGTGCGATCGAACATCGGTTGGTTTCTCTTCATTTTTTTGAGTTATCTCTGAAAAATGAGGTGTTGGTGTTGGTGTTGGTTTCGGGATTGACGGCAACATCGGCTGCTCTACAACTTTAGCAGTTGCCTGCTTAGTCTCAGGCCCTTCAATACCGGGAAGTATTTTGTAAAAATCAAATTGCGGCTCTTCCTCAGCCTTCTTCATTTTTTCTTGTTCTTTCTCAAAGGCCAAAGCTTCTTCCTGTTGCTTTAGCGCTTGTTGATTTACATCTAAATGTGCCGTCTTCTCAGGAACAAAAGGACTCGGAGCTTGGTCCAGATAAAGCCACACGGCAATTGCGCTCATTACCCCCAAAGCATAGCCAGTCAAAATTCCAAAAATTAATGTGCCATTACTCTTCTTAGACTTAGAAGGTTTACGGGATTTATAATCTCGACTCATGGATATCCTTTGATCACATTTTTTCAGGTGCATTAACACCCAACAAATTTAACCCATTTTGTAACACTTTTTGAATCGCAACAATCAATGATAAACGTGCATGTTGTAGCGACTCTTCTGGCACCAAGAAACGAGTTGAATTATAGTAACTATGAAATTCACTCGCTAGTTCTCTAAGGTAAAAAGCAATAAGATGTGGCGCAAATTCTTTAGCCGCCGCCTCTACAATATCAGGGAAATCAATTATTTTTTGCAAAAGACCCAATTCAGCCGGACTGGTCAGTAATTCAGCGTTAACATCGGCCAACATTGAGATATCACCCTCTTCCCATTGCGCCAAGACACTACACACACGAGCATGCGCATACTGAACATAATACACGGGGTTCTCATTACTCTCCGACTTCGCTAGATCCAGATCAAAATCAAGATGTTGGTCACTCTTACGCATGACATAAAAGAATCTTGCTGCATCTTTACCGACTTCCTCACGTAATTCTCGTAAGGTCACAAATTCTCCTGAACGTGTCGACATCGGCGCTTTCTTTCCATCCCGATAAAGCACAGCAAACTGTACCAAAGCTATTTCAAGTTTATTTGGGTCTTGTTCCAAGGCTTGTAACGCACCTTTTACTCGCGCAATATAACCATGGTGATCCGCACCCCAGATATTGATTACCTGCTCAAACCCACGTTCAAATTTATTCAGATGATAAGCAATATCAGAAGCAAAATAGGTAAACTGGCCGTTTTCTCTCTGTACCACACGGTCTTTTTCATCACCAAACTTGGTTGAACGAAACCAAGCGGCACCATCTTGTTGATACAGAAATCCTCTTTCCTCAAGCATTTTAACAGCATGTGCGACAAAACCATTGTCGAATAATGATTGCTCCGAAAACCAGGTATCAAACGTCACACCAAATTCCATTAAGTCATTACGACAATCACCCAACTGCTCGGTCAATACAAAGTTATGGATATAGGCATAATCCTCACCCAAGATCTGTTTTGCATTAGCAATCATGCGGTCCAGTTGAAGGTCTGTATTAATTCCTTCGTCTGTAACATTTTCATCCAAACCATCTAGCAATAAGTCCGCTTGATGCACATAACGTTCCGCATGCGCCTGTTGGATCAATTGCGCCATTACTTTAACATAATCGCCCTGGTAGGCATTCTCAGGGAACGGTAGATGAATACCATTTAACTCCAGATATCTTAACCATGCAGAAAGTGTCAGGATATCCATCTGGCGCCCAGCATCATTGACGTAATACTCACGCGTCACACAAAACCCAGCAGCCGCCAGAATATTAGCAAGACTGGCGCCCAGCGCTGCTCCGCGACCATGTCCTACATGCAGTGGCCCGGTTGGATTAGCAGAAACGAATTCCACCTGGATTTTTTTGCCTTGACCATAGTGACCTGTACCAAACGTCTTGCCCTTTTTAAGCACATATTGCAGAAAGGTTTGTTTAGCAGCATGGGTTAGAAATAAGTTAATAAAACCTGCACCAGCCACCTCAACTTTCTCCAGCAAAGGAGAATCAGGTATGGCTTCAATCAACAAAGACGCAATTTCACGCGGGTTTTTTCGTAATGGCTTTGCCAATTGCATGGCAATATTACAGGAGTAATCACCATGACTAGCCTGTTTAGTACGCGCCATTTCAATACGAGGCAATGCATCCGGTTCAATCAATGTACTGGCTGCCTGGCGCAGCAAGTCGGCAAAATGGGTTTTAAAGTTTGGTTGGTCTGGCAAATTCATATTGAAACTTAATTAATGGCCTATTATTTAAATAAAATGAGAGATGATTTTAGTCTTTAGTGACAGCAACTGGTGCAATATTCTGGTTGGCCGCATTCTGGCGATAGGTTTCAAACAAACATATTCCTGCACTGACTGACACATTTAGACTTTCAACACTCCCCAGCATTGGAATACGTACTAATTGATCGCAAGTCTCACGCGTCAAACGGCGCAACCCTTTTTCTTCTGAACCCAGCACCCAGGCAATCGCACCATTTAGGGCAGCATCATTCAAATCATACTCGGCATTATCAGCTGTACCGACAACCCAAATATCCCTTTCTTTAAGTTGCCGTAGCGTCCGGGTTAAATTGGTAACAGCGATATAAGGAACCGTATCCGCCGCACCACTAGCAACTTTATGTACCGTCGCTGTAAGGCCTACAGCGCGGTCCTTTGGCGCAATCACTGCATGAATACCAAAGGCATCCGCGACACGTAAACAAGCGCCCAGGTTATGCGGATCCTGAATACCATCTAGTACCAACAATCTTGCCGGTTCTGTTAATGTGTCCAAGACATCATTGATATCTACATAGCTTCGTGTTGTATCGATAGTTGCAGCAACCCCTTGATGACGGCGATTACCCGCCATGCCCGTCATCCGCTGCGGCTCACTGGCTATTAAACGAATGTTCTGGTCTTCAGCTAATTTAATGAATGCACGAATGCGTTGATCATCACGTGTGGCGTCAATGTATATTTCTTTGATGCTATCAGGATTCTGTCGTAAACGACTGGTAACGGCATGAAAGCCAAAAATAAGGCGGGTGCTAGACATTTTTCTTTACGAATTGAGACACTTCAACGTGACAATCGCGCATTGTAAAACAATTTTTATCTTTAAGGGCAGCTCTAAAAAATTAGTAGTCTAAATAAACCTAGAAAAATCAGTTGAACACAGTTTTGCATTGAATCTTAGGTCACAAGACAAGGCGCCGTTCGCAGCCAATGGCCGTAGTCCTTGGCAAGGGCGGCAACACAGTATTGTGCCATAAGATTCAATCCAAAACTGTGTAGCGTTATTACAATCACCTTCATGGTGTGCAAAACGCTTAGTTTTCATATTTGTAATTCAGTCATTTATATGCGGTTTTAGCGGTCAACTGATTTTTCTAGGATAAAACGAGGCGGGAGCAAAAAAGTTG
>JAJFJJ010000146.1 GCA_021774195.1 Nitrosomonas sp.
ATCGGCATGATTCGTAAACGTGCCAGGGGAATCCGTGATACAGAATATTTTAAACTTAAAATTAGACAAACATCGGTTCCTGATAACCTGAGCATGTTCTATGTTGCAACATAGATACACTCACAAGACCGGAGAAGAACCGAATTGTGTTTTACAAGTTAATATAAATCATATACTTGTGAATTGCAAGTTAATAAAGAGCATGTTATATTTTCTTATAAAAAATGAGGATTACGCTAGTTTATTTAGCCAAACCACCCCTAGTACTCTATCAATATGATATTGCCGGGTACAGTGTTACCGTGGTGTTTTGCAATAAGGCGCAGTACACAGGAAATGGTTATTCCCTTTTCAAGTACTGCAACACGATTGCAGGACAACACGATAGCGCCCTTTGGGTGAGCCTGTCAGCGCACATGGGCGGCGTTGTGCCTTTTGGAAATAGAACGACTATTCCCTGCAGGGCACGCCTTGCCATGAACACTGACAGGCTCACTGTACCCGGCAATATCATATTAATAGAGTACTAGTTGGGTATGTCAGAAAACTGTATGACTTGGCGTGTAGCGGCATCACCCATTGGATGCGTAAATTCTAATCCATTTATATCAGCCATCATACGGTTTCTAAGCGATCATGAAGCAATTAACTAGCGATTTTTGGTTCAAACGTTCAATATGTCCAATTGCGAATGTACTGGATATTGTTGGTGACAAATGGAGCTTGTTAATTGTGCGCGATATTTATTTGGGCAAGCGCACTTATGGTGAGTTTTTACAATCACCAGAGCAGATTTCGACCAATATATTGGCTAATAGACTAAAACAACTGGAGAAATCAGGGTTAATAACAAAAGTGGCTTATCAGAAAACACCAATCCGCTATCAATATGAATTGTCAGAGAAAGGGAGCGATTTGTTACCCGTTTTGAAAGTGATGTTAGTGTGGGCAGATAAACATCTGCCTGATAGCCAGGTACTGCCGAAAGTTGAGCGTTGAGACGTCGTGATTAGTTCTGACAAACTTTAACTTTTACGTCAGATTATTAACTTCCAAACTATAGCATCAAAAGATGCTGCAAGTTTTTGATGCTATTCATACTTCAAAAGCTTGGCACAATTGGTAGGCGGTGCTACTCTAATGAGACTTAAGATTGCCGCCAAACTTAGTACTCCATCAATTTGACATATTATTGTTTAAAAAATAAAAACTGAGACTAATTATCATGGAATCATTTCACTGGGATAAACATTTTTTAACTGGATTGTCAGATGTTGATCAACAACATCACCATCTGGTCGATATTATTAATCAATTTGGCGACCTGCTGTCGAGTAATGAACTAGAATTTAGTGATGTCGAATCAATTTTCAGTGAATTGTCCGATTATACCCATTACCATTTCCAAGAAGAAGAAACAATGATGGCTCAGATTGGCATTGACCGGCGCCACCTTGATGCTCATATCGAAGCACACCACAATTTTCTAGAAGAAATTACCGTTTTATATGCAGGCGTTTCTCCCGACAATATTAATGCTGCGAAGCATTTATTAAGTATGCTTACTCACTGGCTTGCTTATCACATTCTTGGTTCAGACCAGAATATGGCCAGACAAATTAAAGCCATTCGGTCTGGTTTAAGTCCAAGTGAAGCTTATGATGCAGAAGAGCAGAAGAGAAATGATGCAACAGAACCGTTGCTCGCCGCACTTAACGGTCTTTTCCAACAAGTTTCAGCGCGAAACAAAGAATTAATTCAATTAAACCAATCGCTCGAAGCGACTGTGACTGCACGCACTAAAGCACTTTCGGAGGCCAACCGTCATCTTGAAGAACTGGCTTTAACTGATGTCTTAACAAGACTGCCTAATCGGCGTCATGCGATGCGCCGACTCGCAAATCTATGGGATGAAGCTTTGCAAGAAAAAACACCGTTGGTGTGCATGATGATTGATGCGGATCATTTTAAAGAAGTGAATGACACCTATGGCCATGATGCTGGTGATCTGGTGCTTTGTGAATTGGCAAAAACACTGCAGCATGCTGTACGGAATGATGACATTGTATGCCGCCTAGGTGGCGATGAATTTTTTGTTATCTGCCCTAATACCGATATAAAAGGTGGCCTGCATGCAGCTGAGGTTATTCTTCAAGCGGTATTGGCACTTCGGGTTCCAACAGGCGATGGTGCTTGGTATGGAAGTATCAGCATTGGCGTAGCTGTTCGGACCTCAGACATGAAAAATTATGAAGAATTGATTAAGGCGGCAGACGAGAGTATCTATATTGCGAAGAAAGATGGAAAGGGGTGTGTAAGAACAATCAGTTGATACTTTTAGTACTTTCCTTTTGACATCATACAGGCCATTGATCAAAACAATTCTAGTTTCTTTGGATTTTATATAACCAGACACTAATAAACATCGATATAAAACAATAACTTGTATTTGCATCAAAAGCAATTTTCATTCCTTTTCTGCTCAAAAACTGGTTCTCTCTGCACCTTCAACCTAAATTCCTCAGTTGATCGCTTCAGCATTGGCCAATCTTATGAAATAAAACAAATATTTTGTCAAATGTTGCGCGCCCTAAAGGTGAGCCCACGCTATAATACTTATAGCACACTGTTCTTTATCTTTTGCTGCGTCACACTTCGTTGTGAACTAGTTCACTTCTCACTGCGCCTTGCCAAGCGTAAACAACAATGTACTCTTAGTACCATCCAACTGAGGATTTTTAGGATAAACAATACTAGACACCTTTTCAAATTGCGCGCGAAGATCTCTTGGTAAGTTTGACTACATTTCTATAAGCATGATTCTGACATTGTAACCTCTGAAGGTTTTCTGTCTGACACGCATCACTGCAACCGACTTCAGCAAGAAACAAAGTAAAAATTATTTTGTGAAAAAATTGAGGCAACCAAAAAAGAGGCGGACAGATGAAAAAATTTATCGTTCTAATGACACTATCTTCGGCAATATTATTCCAACTTTCTGTTTCATTCGCCTTGTCACCTGACATCAAAGCCAACGGATCGGATGGCCCTATTTCGGTCTCGAGCGATGAGTCGTTGTCTGTAACACTGACCTTACTACCAGAAACGCATGCTGGGATCAACGCGGATTGGTGGGTCGTGCAAAATGTTGGTGGTCTTTGGTCTTATTTGGATATCAGTCAGCCTATATGGTCGTGGGTCCCGGGCCAGTTGGTAACTTATCAAGGCGAACTCGTAGCACTTGGCACAACAAATATTCCAATCCCAGAAGGATTATCCGAGGGAATATATACCTTTTATTTTGGTATGGATACGGAGATGAATGGCCTTATTGACGCTGATAAATTACATTACGATCATGTGGTCGCTCATGTAACGGCACCTGATACCGGATTATGTGCAAATAATGCTACGGGTAATGGCAATGAGATTGTATCGGGCCCACCCGGCCCGAGTAGTAACGGTGAAGACAGAGACACTCCCTTCCGATCTTTGACCGTTGATCCATCTGACCCAAACACTGTCATTGTCGGTACAGAACGAAACGGTTTCGTGAAGAGTACGGATGGCGGATTGACTTGGGTTCGGCTAAGAGAGGGTCTTCGACATTCCAACTGGGGTTATCCTGAGGTATACGATATCTCTGTTCCAGCAGCCGATTCAAATATTATATACGCGGCTACTGTTGAGTCACCCGGTCCGTTAAATGGCAATTTTCCGAGTGTGCAAGCTGGGGTATATAAGAGCACAAACGGCGGGCAAACATGGATACGCAGAAACTGTGGCATTGAGAATGCCAGAGTAACCATGATTTATGTTGATCCCTCCGACCCGGATAAGGTAACTACAGGTGTCAGTGGTGGTTTTCCATCTTTTACCGGCACTGACGTTGATGGGTTGCATTTTGACGGTGGAATTCTAAGGTCTGAAGATGGCGGTGCTTCCTGGACTAAGATTCTAATCGATGAAAATGACAAATATAACGAGTTTTATTTTATTAAGGCAGCTGCTTCAGATCCACAAAATATTTTTAGTTTTGGTTTTAATTTTACCGACTTGAGCCTGAATACCGGTTTTGTCAAGAGTACAGATGGCGGCATAAACTGGATGCAGTTTGCACCTGAGTTACGTGAAACACTTATCTCTTACTTCGATGTATCGAGTGATGGCAGGGTCATTTATGCTGTGGAAAGGGATCTAATGAATATTGCGAAGTCCATTGACGCTGGTTCCACTTGGACGAGATATCCAATTAGGACAGCGGGTTACGCTTTAAGTGTATCTCCTTCAGATGCTGACCGAGTACTTTATGCTACCCCAGACAAACTCTACTTATCCACTGATGGATTAGAAAGTTCAATACCAGTCATCGAAGGATTAGAAACCCATATTGAAGATATCGCTTTTGCTCCCTCGAATAACGATATTGTTTATGCCATACAAATCGGTTACATCCTCTATCGAAGTGATAATGGTGGTGAGCATTTTGAGCAGGTTAAAAACATAAGGCAAGATGTTCTGAATACTCAACCATGATTGTTAACAGAACGAATTTTCCAAGCTAAAAACAGGTTTTATATTAAAGGATCTTGAGTCAGTTTTGGCGAAACTGAAAAATCATACAAACAGCCAAGCTAGGTATTAGAGTATCGGAAATAATGACCTTTTAAATTAGCTGGCGTATTATGTACCAATATACAACAATGAGTCTTACGGGATGAAAAACGACATAGAGCAGATTAATATTTTCCCATGGAACAAAAACTTTGAAACAGGAATTGTTCTAATTGATGAACAACACAAACAATTAGTACATATTCTGAATCAACTTGCATCTCATTTAGCCTCCAGATCCAACCCTATTGCTCTAAACAAAATATTCGATGAACTAACAGACTATGCCGATTATCACTTTAAAACAGAAGAAGAAATATGGCGAGACTATTTCAAGAATGATGAGTGGTATGAAAAACATGAACACACGCATGAATCATTTATTAACAAAGTCATTTCCTTAAAGAAAGAAGACAAAAACAGACCGTTAGACCATGTAATACAAGAAATCATCTCTTTTCTGGCACATTGGCTAGCCTTCCATATTCTGGACAATGACAAGCGAATGGCGATGGTCGTTAAAGCGATTGAGTCCAATCAATCAATTGAGCAAGCCAAAGCACTCGCTGAAGAAGAAATGTCTGGCTTAATGAACACTTTTATCGATACCGTTCTCCACATGTACGACAACCTCTCCAATCGAACATTTGAGTTGATGAGAGAAAAAGCACTACGCAAGCAAGCTGAAAGAGAACTTCAAGTCAGTGAAGAACGGTGGAGATTTATATTAGAAGGAAGCAACGAATCCATATGGGATTGGAACCTCGAAGAAGAAAAAGATTCTTATTCAGAAAACAATGATTCTCTATTGGAAAAGATTGAAAAAAAATCACGTAACACATCTGAAAAATCAAAAATCCACCCAGATGATATTTTAAAAATTGAGGCTGATCTTCGAGATCACTTCAATGGCAATACTAATTTCTTCTATAACAAACACCGAGTGTTACGCGAAAATGACAGTTGGTCATGGGTTGTCTCACGAGGAAAAGTGGTCAGTCGTAATGAAAATGGTAAGGCGTTACGTATGGTTGGTACCCATACTGATATTACCGAACGCTATCTTGCCATTGCTGTATACAAAAATAGCAACCAAGCAATGTTTGTTACCGATATCTACAACACCATTATCAGCACTAACCCTGCATTTTCTCAAATAACGGGCTACACAGAAGAAGAGGTTCTAGGGAAAGACCCTAGAATCCTCGCTTCTGGACACCATGACAAATTATTTTACGCGGCAATGTGGGACTGCATTAATAGAACGGGGTCTTGGCAAGGGGAAATCTGGAACAAACGAAAAAACGGTGGTGTTTATCCTGAAGAACTGAGTATTTCATCCATTAAAGATTCTAATGGCATCGTAGATCATCGCGTTGCTTTATTCTATGACATCACTGAAAAGAAAGAATCCGACAGAATAATCATGGAACAAGCAAACTTCGATCAGCTTACCAATTTACCTAACCGCAGAATGTTCAATGATCGCCTGCAACAAGAGATTCTAAAGTCGAACCGCACCAACAAACCATTTGCTCTATTATTCGTAGATCTAGACCGATTCAAAAACGTGAATGATACGATGGGACATGGGCCTGGCGACAATTTACTTAAAGAAGCATCTAGGCGAATTATTTCTAGCGTAAGAGTTACCGATACAGTTGCCCGAATTGGCGGCGATGAATTTACGATTATTTTGCCAGATTTTGAGGGCACCATTAATATTGATCGAATTGCTACAAATATTATTGAATCACTGACAGAGCCATTCCAACTTGATCTAAATGAAGCCTACATTTCTGCCAGTATAGGCATAACACTTTTCCCCGCCGACGCATCAGATTCAGAGTCTCTACTTAGATATGCTGATCAAGCGATGTATCGTGCGAAAGAATCAGGAAGAAGTTGCTTCAAATATTTCACTGCTTTAATGCAGCAAGAGGCTCAAAAACGTCAAGAACTAATTGTCGAATTACATCAAGCGATAAAATATTGTCAATTTCAATTACATTATCAACCCATTGTCGATCTTAATACATCGGAAATAAAAAAATTTGAAGCATTAATACGCTGGAACCATCCATTAAAAGGAATCATTAATCCATCAGATTTTATTCCAATAGCCGAGAAAATGGGATTAATCAGAGAAATTGGTAACTGGGTATTTAAGGAAGCAACTAATCAAGCAAAAAAGTGGATCACACAGTACGGAAAAAATTTTAAAATCAATATTAACGTGTCGACCGCCCAATTCAAAGATCATGAACTCCTATCTGACTGGTTAACCTATATTAAAACTATCGACCTCCCTGGGAATAATATTGTCGTTGAAATCACAGAAAGAATGCTGTTTGAAAACGAATCTGAAATCTCTATGCAGTTGCTTGAATTACGTCATGCTGAGGTCGCGGTTGCTTTAGATGATTTTGGCGTTAGTTATTCATCACTGTCACGTATAAGAGAACTTGATATCGATTACCTCAAAATAGACCGCTCATTTATACAAAGCTTAACAGAACATTCTCAAGACATCGTTTTTTGTGAAGCAATTATTGCTATGGCGCACAAGCTTAGTCTCAAAGTTATTGCAGAAGGGATTGAATCACCCATACAGCATAAATTATTAACCGATTTGGGCTGTGATTATGCACAAGGCTTTCTTTTCTCAAAACCTGTTCCCGCAGATGATATTGAAACATTATTTGCCCAATATGATTTTAAATACAACATCAAATGATCCCATACGCTAGCACTTCAGCTTGATAGCCGCTCATCCAGCACCTCAATCCAATGCCGAACTAATAATGCAGTCCCATCACGCAGATGTACCAAACATCCAATATTTGCCGTAGCAATCTGTTCAGGCTTATCAGTTTCTAAAGCATTGACTTTGTTTTTGAGTAATTGTTGGGACAGTTCGGGTTGCAAAATGGAATAAGTCCCTGCAGAACCACAGCATAAATGAGCGCCGGGAACTAGGGTCAGTTCATAACCGGCAACTTTCAGGATTCCTTCTGCTAGACCACGTATTTGTTGGCCGTGTTGCAGGGTACAAGGGGAATGAAAAGACAATTTTGATTTCTTTGGTTTCGTTATTTGCTGATCGATTAATTGTTTAATCTTTTCCAATTCAGCATGTAAAATTTCGCTGATGTCTTTGGTTAAGACTGCTATTTTTCTGGCCTTTTCGGCGTAGTTCGGATCAAAACGCAGATAGTGACCGTATTCCTTAACCGTAACACCACAGCCACTGGCGGTCATTACGATGGCCTCGACTTCTTTTTGCTCAATCAGTGGCCACCAAGCGTCAATATTGCGGCGCATGTAACCCAGTCCGTCTTGCTGTTCATTCAGATGAAAGGTTACCGCACCACAGCAACCAGCCTTTTTCGATTTTATCAGCGAGATACCCAGCTTATCCAGCACGCGTGCGCTGGCGGTATTGATGTTGGGTGCCAGTGTGGGTTGTACGCAACCATCCAACACCAGCATTTTACGTGCGTGTTGTATGGCAGGCCATTCTCCTACGTGTTCCGGCTTTTGGGGTACTGAATCTTTTAGTTTACTCGGTAACATCGGGCGGGCCAATTGCCCCAGTTTTAATAGGGATTTAAAGACGCTTGCATTGGGCAAAGTTTTGCGCAGGGTGAAACGCAAAATACCGAATTTTGGCTTGCGTTTAATCTGTTTATCAATAATGTCTCGGCTGATGTCGACCAATTGCGCATAACGCACTCCCGATGGGCACGTCGTTTCACAGGCTCGACAAGTTAGGCAACGATCCAGGTGCAGTTGGGTTTTTTCAGTAACGGGCTGACCTTCCAGCATTTGCTTCATCAAGTAAATGCGTCCCCGCGGACTGTCCAGTTCGTCCCCTAAAAGCTGGTAAGTCGGGCAAGTAGCCAGACAAAAACCACAGTGCACGCAGCTACGTAGGATAGCGTCTGCTTCTTTGCCTTGCGGCGTGTCTTTTATGAAATCAGCGAGCTTTGTTTGCATGGTTTTGCATTTAGAATTCTGGGTAAAGTCGGCCAGGGTTCAAAATACCTGCCGGATCAAATTTTTGTTTGAGCGCACGATGGATTTTCATCATGCCGGGGTCAAGTGGATGAAAAACCTGCCTACGTTCCTCATCAGTTCGAAACAATGTGGCATGGCCACCTGCATCTTTTGCCACTTGACGTATGGTTTCCGCTGTTACCGTTTCATCACAAATCAACCAGCGCAATGCACCATTCCACTCGATTAATTGTCTGCCAGGTAAAGACAAAGGCGCTGAGGTGGACTTGATCGATAAACGCCACAGTGATTTTCCAGATTGAAAAAAATTGTGGGTTTGTTCGCGCACACTGGTCCAGAATGCTGAGCTGTTTGTCAGCATGTCTCCTCCCAGTATTGTTTGTGCAGCATGTACAGCTGGTTTGGCACCGGATAACCGGATAAAAAGTTCATCACGGTAAAAGCAAGTGGCGGATATCGGCAGCGGTTGACCCGCCCATTGGTTCATTTTATCTATAGCTTGCGCCTCATCCATTCGCAAGCGTAGCGTTATCCCGGCAGACGATTGTGGCAACACTTTGAGTGAAACCTCAAGCAACACGCCCAGCGTGCCTAATGACCCAACCATCAAACGCGAAACGTCATAACCAGCGACATTCTTCATCACCTGGCCGCCAAAGCGTAGATCCTTGCCGCTTCCATCCAGCATACGCACACCCAGCACAAAATCACGCACGGCTCCGGCAGCGGCACGGCGCGGGCCGGAAAGACCTGTGGCCACACAACCGCCCAGTGTGGCGGCTTTACCAAAACAAGGTGGTTCAAACGCTAACATTTGGCCTTGTTGATTGAGCGCCGCTTCGAGATCCGCCAAACGGGTTCCAGCACGTGCGGTGACAACCAGCTCAGTCGGTTCATACTCAACAATACCGCTGTATGCGGAGACATCCAGCACATCATGATTCACAGTTAGCGGATTACCATAGAAATTTTTACTGTTGCCGCCACAGATTTGTACCGGTGTTTTACTTTCAACAGCTGCTTGAATAGCAACTTGATATTGGTCGATAATCGATTGCATAAATTAAAACCGAGGCAAATCAGGGAATCTCTCTTCGCCGGAATGTACGTGCATGGCACCCAGTTCCGCACAGCGGTGCAAAGTGGGCACGGCTTTACCGGGGTTTAATAAGCCCTCCGCATCAAACGCCGCTTTGACGGCGTGAAACATTTCCAGTTCGCCGGTTCTAAATTGGCTACACATTTGATTAATTTTCTCCATCCCCACACCATGTTCGCCAGTGATCGTACCACCAGCATGAATACACATTTCCAGTATTTTACCGCCAAACTCTTCGGTTCTTTCCAATTCACCCGGCTGATTGGCGTCATATAAAATCAGCGGATGCAAATTGCCGTCCCCAGCATGAAACACGTTCATGCAGCGCAAGCCATATTCTACAGAGAGTTCTTCAATACCGCGCAACACATCGGCCAGATGCTTACGCGGTATGGTGCCATCCATGCAGTAATAATCAGGGGAAACTCTACCAGCCGCTGGGAATGCGGCTTTGCGCCCAGCCCAGAAACTTAACCGTTCAGCTTCATTACGCGACAAACTCACTTTCGTCGCGCCGCTTTTTAACATGATGGTATTAATACGTTCAATTTCATCCGCCACTTCTTCGACAGAACCATCAGACTCGCACAACAAAATAGCCGCCGCATCCAGGTCATAACCAGCCTGCAAAAATTCTTCTACTGCGTGAATGGTGATTTTATCCATCATTTCCATACCCGCCGGAATAATACCCGCTGCAATAACGTTGGCCACGGCATTACCTGCTTTTTGCACATCATCAAACCCGGCCATCACCAATTGCGCTTTCTCCGGCACAGGGATGAGCTTAACCGTTATTTCGGTTACAATTCCAAGCATGCCTTCGCTACCAGTCATTAGTGCAAGCAGGTCAAAGCCTGCACTGTCGAGGCTTTGACCGCCAATCTCCAAACATTCTCCATCAATGGTCAGCACGCGCAGCTTAAGAATGTTATGTACGGTCAAGCCATATTTCAGGCAATGCACCCCACCGGAATTTTCCGCAACATTGCCACCAATTGAGCAAGCGATTTGTGAAGAAGGGTCTGGCGCATAATACAAACCATAGGGTACAGCAGCCTCACTAATGGCTAGATTTCGCACACCAGGTTGGACCCGTGCCGTACGTGCTGCGGCGTCTATTTCAACAATCTGATTTAATTTGGCCAGCGACATCAAAACCCCTTCAGCATGCGGCAAAGCCCCGCCGGATAAGCCTGTACCAGCACCACGTGCGACCACTGGAGTTTTTGTCTTATAACAAAGCTGTAAAACCTGGATGATTTGTTTTTCTGTTTGTGGCAAAACCACCAACAACGGGGTTTGGCGATAAGCCGACAAACCATCGCACTCATAAGGCTTTAAGTCCTCAGTTTCAAACAATACCGCTTCAGGCGGTAAAAAAGACCTCAGCTGATTGACTAAATCATGAACCATGTAATTATATTTATTCCGAGTGTTTCTGAATTTCGTAATTGGATAATATTTCCAGCGCTCTAACAATCGCTGAATTATCCCATTTTGCACCACCATGCGCCATACATGCCGTATGCAATGCATGCGTGGCGGCTGTATTCGGCAGGCTTACGCCTAAAGCTGATGCACTGGTCACCGCAATGGCCAAGTCTTTCTGCATTAAGTCGATTTTAAACCCTGGCTCAAAACGACGATCAATCATTCGTCCACCATGAACCTCCAATGCCTTTGAAGCTGCAAAGCCACCCATCAATGCCTGCTGCACTTTTTTAGGGTCTGCACCTGCTTTGGATGCAAACAACAATGCCTCAGCCACCCCCTCAATCGCCAGCGACACTACGATCTGATTAGCAACCTTGCAAATTTGCCCTGCGCCATTTTCACCGATCAATGTAACACTCTGGCCCATTAATTCAAGGATTGGTTTCACCTTGACAAATATTTCCGCACTTGCACCCACCATAATGGTCAAGCTAGCATTCTGCGCCCCAACATCGCCACCGGAAACCGGCGCATCAACATAATCATGGTTCAGCTCGTTTATCCGTGCGGCAAATTGCTGTGTTTTCAATGGCGAGATTGAGCTCATGTCGATAACGATCTTTCTCTGCTCGGAAGGCAAATTCAAACCTTCAGCCACACCATTCTGACCAAATAAAACTGCTTCCACATCTGGCGTATCAGGCAACATGGTAATGATAATATCCGCCTGCTGTGCAACTTCTTTGGGTGTAACACATGCAATACCTCCTATTGCCACCAGGTCTTCAGTCACACCGCTTCGCGTATGCAAGAAAAGTGTATGGCCGCGCTGCATCAAATGTCCGGCCATGGGCTTACCCATAATGCCCAAGCCGATAAAACCAATATTTACCATAATCAACCGTTTCGAATTTGAAATAAGAAATTCATTATGTCAGAAACAGGTGCATTATTTGACATAGCACCGTAATGTAAATTCATTTCCAACATAACAGAATCAGTATATCTAATAATATCTCAGAATACGATATGACGTAGATATCGAAACCCTTGGTTCAATTTTTATCGCCCACAATATTAATATAAAAGTTCCTCGCCTGAATATTCAGCGAATCATACATGTATGATTTCTGATCGTGAAATCCAACACCTATTGAGTAAGACTAATCAAGCTTTGTACGAATTAGATACCTTTTTCAATTTGTTTCGGATGTGGATTTCTCTAATCGCATACATTTCACTAACGAGGCAGCACAATCTATTCACATTGGAGGCACACGTACCAATATCGAAGAGGCGTTGCTTGATTTGCAGGATAATAAGCTAGAAAAACAAGATGACTATCATGACGCATATTCAGACTATTACTGTCGCTATTGAGCAGTTAAAAACTTTACCACGTTCCAATCGACTGCTTAAAGACACCCATAAAACTTTGATGTAGAGTGTACAAAGTAAGCAGAAGCAATCGGGTGAAGCACCTAACTTTGTTATTTTCCCCCAAAGCAAAAATCTTCAGATGTATGCGTATTTGTTATATACGCATCAATCCTCTTCTAAATGTGTCGAGGATCTGTCACGAGGGTATGAATAAGCTGAAAAAGCGGAAAATAATCCGTATTAAATAATTGATGACGTTTTACCATTTCCAGCGTATGCGGCCCCTCCCCTTCAATATTTTCCAATTCTCCTCGGGCCAACATTCGCCCCAGTTCATGATGATGGGAATCTTCACTGGTAGCTGTGGTAATCAGATCACCCAACCCCGCTAGATGATAGGAACTATCCGCTTCTCCACCCATATGGCGCACAATTTGATCCAGTTCATGTAAAGACGCAACAGCGAGATAACCGCGCATATTGTCACCCAATTGCAACTCATCGGCCATGCCAAATATCATCGCATAAACATTCTTCAGTATCACCGACCAACTAATACCAGTGATATCAGATGTGTGTTCTAGATAAAGCCGCGTGTCATCAAAACAAGCTTGGATTTTGTTATTATAAGAGCCTTCGGTGCAACCCACTTGCGCAAAAGCATGTCGTCCTGCTCGAATTTCTTCGGAGATCATCGGGCCATATAACAACGCATAGGGTTGATTTGACATTAAATAATCAGAAAAGATTTGTGCGGCAGTTTGACCAGCCTCATCCAAACCCTTCGCTATACTGATACACAAACAATCTTTCTTAAGTAGTGGTGCAATCTGTTGAACAATTTCTCGATGTGGGTTAATCGGCAAGCAAAACAACACAATATCTGCATTAGGTAACGCTTCTTCAAGCACTGCTGACTGGAAATTTCTTGGAGGATATTTTTCCCAAATAGCTAATTCATGCCGTTGGCTAAGTAAATACTCCATCGCATGGCCCATTTCACCATAACCAAGGATTAATACATTAAACCTTTTAGCCATGCTTTATACCTATAATTAGCCAAGCACTGATAAAGAGCGCCTCTAACTATCCATATTTGCGAGCATCCGCAAAGCGAATTGCCTACTTACCCCGTTTCGTCACAATACTGCGTTACTCACAAAAAATATTGCCTTACCTATCTGCTGCATGGCACATCAATATTTTTTGTTCTCGCTTTGTCTGGTTTAGAAAGCCGAATTTTTAGAGGCACCCAATACTTATTATGTATTAAATTTGTCTATTTTTAATCGGCAAGTAGCAAGAGTATCCATATGATAGGAAGAAGTTAATAAATATAATCAGATGGTGTAGACAATATTTTCTTTTCTTCATTTAACGAACTAATCTGTTTTGATAACAGGTCGATATCTGACCAGCCAGACACGCCAGTAGACGGCACCCAACGTGCACGTAAATATCCGTATCGATCTATCAAGAACTCCATATGATCAGGGTTACTACCCCGTCCCAGTAGGTCAGGATGCGTCATTGTCCGACGCGATAAGGCATAGCTGGTTACAATTTCAGCGGCACTTTGTGTCACAACTGGAAATGGCAGCTCTGCTGTTACCAATGCTAGCTCCTCAGCATTTAACTCTGTTGTTGGCACCGCAAGAATAGTCATGTTCTGCTGCTTCAATCTTGTGTAAGTATTTTTAAGTTGTTCTATTCGTTGTTGTGACTCTGGCCAGGAAAATAAAACTAGCAGTACTACTTTATCCTCACGAAAATCATGCAAAATCCCACCTGTTCCATCATGCGCAGAATATGAAAAACTCGGCGGCTGAACATTAGGCCTATTTGGGATTATCTCTGGTGATAAAATACGCGCCTGATAACCACGAGAAAGCGCATGCACATAATTCACCACATCCCAGCGATCTTCATCTGATAGTTTATCCTGGTAACCGGGCATGTCGGTGTCTTTCATACCAAAAGTTATCCAGTGATAGAAATCTCCAGGAGTATGTTCGATAGTATGTGGCTCTGTTAGCATATCAGGCATAACCGTCGACATGGTACGCGCCTTAATCCCATTACCTTGACCTTGATGTCCATGGCATTCAACACAATGTTCAGCATATAGCTCAGAACCATATGCAATCGATATCGCATCAAAAGGGACAGGACTACGTTGATAGGTCTCTGGGTAAGCTTCCATTGTTAATGGTGGTAACGCAACTGCAAGGCCAGAAATGAATATTACCAGCGGAATACTAATTAGACGTTTTATTCCCCAGTTCTTCAATCTTCCAACCTGGATCAAGCATAAAGCAAAAGCCGCAATAGCGACACCAGACCAGACTTGAATAGCTACCCCAGGTGTGCCCCAAGTTGCAATGATTGAGAACCTAAAAGCATATGGCCATTCCGCAATAAACGCATGTTTTGCCGGAGTGACATTGTTTGAAAGTACGGTTGCCAGTAATAATAAGAACATCGCTAAAATGAACTCAATACGCAGCCATTTTTGCATTCCTGATGCACTAGCTTTTACTTCAGTTACCGTTTTGCTCGCGGAAAATGCTGGCAACCAATGTGATCGAATACGTGATGCAATGATCAGAATCATAACAAGCATGAACACCTTAGCGTTAAGCAACCAGCCATATGGTGTCGCGACCAGTGCAGCATAATCCCCATCAAAAATACGATCAGCCACTAAAACACCACTAATGATGATTAAGATCATGACCGGAAGTGCCATCGAAGAAAAATTCTTCAGCGTCTTAATATCATCATCATGTACTTTCTGATTTTTATCCTGCTTGACATAAACGTACAGTAATCTGATAAATGCGGGCAGAGCGCCTAACCAAATACCCGCAAAAATGATATGCAGTGCGTAAGGTAATACAGCCACAACGGATAAATCTTCTGCAGCGGTATGACTAACAAGTGAACCAGCAATTAAGGGAAGACATGCTATACCGGCACAAAAGATATATTGCCATCGCGCTTTAGCAGTCTTGCGAATATACAAGACTACACAAAACAAAAGAAGTGCGAACGCTGCACGCCAAACCCAAATCTGGCCCATTCGAGTATCTTGAATGACACCTAACCAAATCTCTGGATTCCATAAATTATTAATGTCCCCTGTCGCTTGTCCAGCTGTTGACGCTAGAATGACTAGAAGACCCAATAAGATTACAAAAGCCAACCATGGAAACGTTTTCTCTAGTCTTGCCACCCAAGGTGACGCTAAGACACGTTTATCAGTACTGGCTATTACCAGAAACACACAACTACCTAATAGTATTAAATTTGCTGCCAGCTGAGACCAGCGTGCAAATGTTGCAATTACTTCTATCATTTTACTGCGTTATATCTTTTATCCGAAAACCAAAGCTAGACTCAACTACGTGACCATCCACTGACAGAACCCGATACTCAACGGTATAACTACCGGGTCCAATTTCTGGTATATCCAATACAATCGACTTTAAATCATCTGCGACAGGTTCAGGTTCTGCATCAGTAACTGAATTTTTATCTGCGTCCAGCAATGTTACAGAAGCATAATTTCCTTCAATTTCTTCATTAAACCAAAGTTGAACTTGCTTTGGTGCCTCTGAGAGTGAAGCCCTACGTGGCGGATCAGATTTAACTAAAGTGGCATGTGCCATTGCTGATTTAGGCTGAACCAACAAAAACATCATGAACATTAAGCAGGAAAAAATAAAAATTTGTTTAATTACTGTTGTATTTATCAATGTTCTTGTTTGCATAATCTTTCTTTTAAGATTCGTAAAGTTTGTCAGGAAACAGTCCAGTAGCCTATAAAGGAGTCCAAAACTTCATATTGCTAGACAATAAAACTAGCATGAACACCAAATAATCTTGTCAGATTTCTTTCTAGTTGATTTCGTTCAGACAGATCGGCTATGAATTTTACAGTCAATTGGATTATTTTACACAGGATGAGTTCCAAGAATGTTCTCAACTCATCCCTTTTTCTACAAAACTGACTTGTTAAACTGCCGCAGCATCTTCCGGCTTCTTACGGCTACGCATGAAGAAAAACCCTACCGCACCAACGATTAATACGGCTGGCAACACCGTTGAGAACCAAGCAATTGGTTCACCTTCACCTACTGAAAATGGAAATACTGATACCC
>JAJFJJ010000147.1 GCA_021774195.1 Nitrosomonas sp.
TCGTTAAATTAAATCACATCAGAAACACATCACCAACCACTGAGATCGACCCACTGGTGATTAAACCTAGAAAAATCAGTTGACCGCTAAAACCGCATATAAGTAACTGAATTATAAAATATGAAAACTAAGCGTTTTGCATACCATAAAGGTGATTGTAATAACGCTACACAGTTTTGCATTGAATCTAAGGCCACAATACTGTGTTGCCGCTCTTGCCAAGGACTACGGCCATTGTCTGCGAACGGCGCCTTGTCTTGTGACCTTAGATTCAACCTAAAATCCTCAGTTGGATGGTGTTTAGAGTGCGATATTGTTTCTTTTTGGCAAGGCGCAATGAGGCGTAATAACGAGTTATTGCAACGAATTGCAACGCAGAAAAAATGAAAGAATAGCGTGCTATAAACATCATAGCGAGGCTCACCCAAGAGGTGTGCATCATATTAACAATATTATTCTTAATTTCATAAGGTTGATTGTTTTTGTAGCGGTCAACTGAGGAATTTAGGTTCAATACAAATTCTGTGTTCAACTGATTTTTCTAGGTTAGATTTGACATGGTGGCATCAATCAATGAAATTAGCCAAGTAATAGCAATGAAGCTCATTGCTATTAATTACTAGCCACAAATATAGCGATAAATCACAATCTATTGTAAGCTCATCAACTTTATAAATCTCTATAACAGCCAGCGTCTTGTCTTTAAGCTACTATCTGACAACTATAGCGCTGTTCTTTTTAGATAAAAATAGACTTCTAATCTACACATGCCTACATCGACAACCTATATTTATATTTTTGGTGATAATGAGACAAAAGTCTGGGGGCTGACTGGCCGGGAACGTTTACAACGTATGGTCAGGGCCAATGAACATGCCAAATTAATAGCGCATGAGAAGGAAATCCCACCAACAGAACTCGTGTTATTTCTTAGCGCGGACCATATTTTTGACACGCGCGTTCTTAATACATTAATCGAGAGAAATGAAAAATTTGCGCTATTTGATAGAGAAAAAACGCCTACAGCCGTGCGTATCAACGGTCTTCAAGCGCTCTCGTTGCTAAATGACTTGGCCAGTCCTGGGAAGATCTATGACAAACATACCTTGTCTTCTTTACCACCTTTGAAGCTAGAAGACTTAAATATTGATTTCCAGCAGAACTTAAAAAAGAAAGATCCGCCGTACATCCTCCCTATCACGCCGGAAAACCATAAACATCTGGAGAAAGAACTTTTTTCCGGTTCGTACAAAGGCGTTACCGATCTAGTGACAAAGTGGCTTTGGCCCCTACCAGCATTCTGGTCGACACACCTTTGTGTCCGTCATGGCTGGCAACCGAATCATGTCACCTATTTAAGCGTCGTTTTTGCTATTTCAGCTGGCGTTTCGTTCTGGTATGGCTTTTTTGCTATTGGGTTACTGATGGGCTGGTTTATGACATTCCTTGATACGGTTGATGGCAAATTAGCTCGAGTAACAGTCACTTCCAGCCGATTTGGTGATGTGCTTGATCATGGTTTGGATATTGTTCACCCTCCCCTGTGGTATCTCGCATGGGGGGTTGGCTTAGCAGCAACTGCAACGCCAATGGTCGGCCTTGAGATCCTCATGTGGCTAATGTTTATCGGCTATGTGGGCGGTCGTTTATGTGAAGGAGCATTCCTTTGGATGGCTTCTTTTGACATGTTTATTTGGCAAAAATCAGATTCTTATAATCGACTAATCACTGCACGCCGCAATCCAAATTTACTTTTACTTTCTTATGGGTGGCTGATTGACCGGCCTGATCTTGGCCTTTCCTTAGTGGTTGCTTGGCATTTGATTTCCACGGGTATTTTGACGGTTCGTTTGTTAGCAGCTTGGCGCACACACCGTAAAGAAGGCGTGCTACGATCTTGGCTACAGGGTATTGATCCGACTAAAGACCGCAATCAATTGGCTGTCAGGGTCTTTACCCGTGCGCCAATTGATATGCAAAAAATTTACGCTTCATCTTCTAAAGCCCCGCATTAATGTCGATACAAACTAAAGTAGATCGTTTACAAAATGGTAGCGCAAAAATCGGTTGTCTACTCAACCCATTAAGTGGACAAGTACGCAAACGGAAAAAACAAATCCGACAGGTTTTTATCAATCAACCGGAATTAACCTTGCACGAAGCATCTGATACAGATTCATTCAAAGCTGCTGTTGATCATCTGTTACAAGCTGACGTTGATTTACTCGTTTTAGTTGCTGGTGATGGAACAACTTTAGCCGTACTTGGTCATTTATTTGCAAAATCGCCACCATCAGAATGGCCGTTACTGATGCTTATCCCTGGCGGCACAACCAATATGACTTCACTGGATTTAGGTGTGAACGGTAAACCAGATCAAGTATTACAACGTATACGAGACTATATACAAAGCCCATCAACACCCAAATTAGTACAACGGCCCGCAATATGTATCGAACAAGCCGGAACAGAAAATATCTATGGGATGTTTTTTGCTGTTGGGTTGATTGCGCGAGGCGTGAAGTTCTCACGCAGCAGCGTCAAGCAACTGGGTATTACCGGTGGCATCTTCACTTTTTTAATCATGCTGCGATCACTATTTGGTATGTTGTTTGGCCGTAGTCAATCTGATCAATCTGAATGGGCGCCGGTTAAAATGGCCATAACAGATCAAAATGGAAAGGCTTGTCAGGGCACTTATCTATTTGCCTTAATTAGCGCATTGGATTGTTTGTTGCTCAATATACGTCCCTACTGGGGAACACAACAGGCGCCACTGCATGTCACATTGGTTGATCAACAACGTAAACGCCTATGGCGTTCACTTTGGCCACTATTGTCTGGGCGTGGTCACACACTAAAGGAAATCGATGGATATTACAGTCATAACACCGCTTCCCTCAGTCTAAAGCTGGATGATGAATATATTGTTGACGGCGAATTGTTTCGATCAATTAGTGAAAAAGAGCCGCTACGTATTTCAGCTACCGCACCAATTACCTTTCTGGTCCTATAGGAAGAAAACATGAACGACTCGGCAACTGCGCCAACAGACCCAACTTGGACGCAATTAATCGACCAGGTTGCAGCACAATGTGATCAACCCGTTTCGCAAGATATTGCCCCGTTGGTTAATGCCTTGGTGACGCGGTTTGATAGCGCGCTTGATGCAGTACTGCTTTATGGTTCTTGCCTGCGCTCGGGAAACCTGGATGAAGGGGTTGTCGATCTTTACGTCATTGTCGATGATTATAAAAAAGCCTATTCACAGCGATACCTAAGTATTCTAAATGCTTGGTTAGCGCCGAATGTTTTTTATCTAGAAATAACACATGGCGGGAAAATATTACGTGCCAAATATGCTGTCATCTCCACGACAGATTTTGAACGTGGTGCACAATATTGGTTTCACCCCTACATCTGGGCACGTTTCGCACAACCGTCACGGTTACTTTACCAACGAAACGAGTTAGTACGAAAACGCATGCATCAAGCTGTTGCGCATGCGCTCATCACATTTCTCTCATCCGGCATTAAGGCGTTAGAAGCCGATCAATTTAATATAGAAGAATTATGGACACGCTGCTTGATGTTCACCTATGCGGCAGAACTACGCGCAGAAAAAGAAACTCGCGCGCGCCTCTTGGCACAAACTAATTTGGAAGATTTTACTCGCCTTACCGTTGCCGCCGAACCAAACCTTGCCGGATTATTGGAGCGTCTGCCTAATGGTGATTATCGTTGTCTTAGCGATCCTAAAACACGCAAAAAAACATTGCGACATTGGTATTTACGTCGTTGGCAAGGCAGGGTCTTATCCATCCTGCGTCTATCCAAAGCAACCATTACATTCAGAAATTGCTTAGATTATGCTGCGTGGAAAATAGAACGGCACACCGGTATGCACATTGAGATAACACCAATGTTAAGACGTTTCCCAATTATTTGGGGCTTTAAAGTCATGTGGCAGTTACTGCGACGTGGCGTGATCCGATGAATTTTACTTTTTAAAACTTAACAACATAATGGAGGTCATTATGAATCATCTCAATCGCTTACTCATTCTGCCTGTGTTTTTTGCGCTTACTGCTTGTTCAACTGTCTACTACAGCGGTCTTGAGAAAATTGGCATTCCTAAGCGGGATGTCATGGTTTATCGCGTTGAAAAAGCGCGTGACACTCAAGAAGAGACTAAAGAACAATTCAAATCCGCCTTAGCGCAATTCACTGCCGTCACCAATTTCAAAGGCGGCGACCTGGAGGCCACCTATAATCAACTCAATGATGAATATGAGGCCAGCGTAGCTAAAGCAGAAGAAGTCAGAGAACGAATTGAAGACATTGAAGATGTCTCTGAAGCATTGTTTGCCGAATGGGAAACAGAAATTACGCAATATAGCAGTGCTAACCTTAAACACAGCAGCCAGCAAAAACTTGACGCCACTCGGAAGCACTATCGTCAGCTTGTCAGTTCAATGAAAAGCGCCGAAGTTAAAATTGCACCCATATTAACTGTCTTTAAGGATCAGGTCATGTTCCTAAAACATAACTTGAATGCTCGCGCCATCGCTTCATTAAAAGGAGAACTCGGCTCAATTCAATCAGATGTGTCTGCTTTAATTGATTCGATGGAAAAGTCCATTGATGAAGCCAATGCCTTTATCAACACGATGGAAAACAAATAGTGGTTTTAACGCCTTTTTAGTCTTGAGCATCCATTTTGTCACAGTTACAGCGTAAAATAAAAGCCCCGCCAAATGGAGGAATGGCGAGGCAGTACAACAAGGAGAGAATTGAGTAAATTTGTCTTCAGCCAGAACAAATATTTACGACTCCTATTAAAACATTCCGAACCTGAATGTGTCCTGAACAGCTTACTCTTAAGCTCAGTTTGAAAATACACAGAGCGCTTTAATGCTAAGTGGGAGTGACGGCAAAATGAGGGTGTCGTAGATAGTCTAGATTCTGGCTTATACCAATTTTTAATAGGAGATAGAAATCATGGCAAACAAAATTAACGATTCAAAATTATTAGGGTATTTTGGTTTGATATTGGCTCTCACTTTGCTAACTTTTATACCGAAAACAATCCTGGCTGAAGAAATCGGCAGTGTTTCAACCAAATTCAAGATGTTAGGTGCCAATGATAAAATTATTATCGAAGCATTTGATGACCCAGACATCAATGGCGCAACCTGTTATTTGAGCCGAGCTAAAACAGGTGGTGTAAGTGGTGCAGTCGGTATTGCTGAGGACACATCCGATGCGTCAATTGCTTGTCGTCAGGTTGGACCAATTGTACTACCGAAAAACATCAAGAATGGAAAGGCAGATGGTGAGGAAGTATTTAAGAAAAGCACCTCCTTGTTATTTAAGTCATTACAGGTTGTTCGCTTTTATGATGCCAAAAGAAACGTACTCGTTTATTTGACTTACAGCGATAGAATTATTGAAGGATCGCCAAAAAATAGCATTTCGACTATTCCGATCATGCCTTGGCGTTAACATGAACTTCATGAATGAAAATTCGGCCAAAACCAGTCTATTTGAGTGTGTCTTTTTACACGCATTTAACAGGAACTGGTTTATCCACTTACTACCTCATTATTTATACATAAAATAGTAAGTATGTATTGGCAACAGAATAGATTGCAATTATTGCAAAAGAATCTCATTGTTACGCTTGCTTATGCACTAAGTGGCTATATCGGCTTGCAACTAGCAATACCACCGGGCTTCGCAACCATACTATGGCCCGCATCAGGCATCGCTCTGGCAGCAGTCCTTATTTACGGCCATTCAGTCGCTGTAGGCATTTTTCTGGGTTCTGCCAGTATCAACATCTGGATTACCAGCCAAAGTGGTATTCCTGATATGCAGCCACACCACTTTCTGCCTGCTATTGGCATTGCTATTGGCGCTATGATTCAGGCTGTTGCCGGTGCTTGGTTAATTAACAAAGCAGTTAAAAAATCCAAGAACCTATTGGCGCCGAATTATATTTTTCAATTCCAGTCACTAGCCATTGGCAGTTGTGCCATCAATGCCACTATCGGTACAGCTTCACTTTATCTAGGCGGCATTCTTCCACCGCTGGGCTACGGGCTAAACTGGTTAACCTGGTGGGTCGGTGATGCGCTCGGTTGCATGATTGTCGCGCCATTGATACTGGCTGTATTTTCAGAAAGATTTATTCCCGGCCCGCTGCTAGCTAATCGCAAATTAGCAATCGCTGTTCCACTATTTATTACCTTTATGGTTTCTATCGGCATTTTTAAATTTGCTACTCAACTGGAATCCCAACAACAACAACAAGTGTTTCATAATCGAGTGCAAATCCTGGCAAATGCGATTAATAGTCACCTGGAGCAGCAAATCAATACACTTAACTCGGTTTATGCGCTCTTTAATGCTAGTGACGTTGTCACTCGAAAAGAATTTCACCGCTTTAGTCAGCTATTGTTACCTGGGAACCCAGAGCTTCAAGCCATCAGCTGGAATCGTTTAATCCTTGCTGATGAAAGAATTCAATTTGAGGCTGATATGCAATCGCAAGGGCTAGTGAACTTCCATATCACTGAAAAAGACCACAATGGTTACCTGGTTCCAGCCGAAGAACGGTCACATTATGTTGTCGTAACCTATATTGAGCCTTATGAAGATAATGAAAGCGCCTTGGGCTATGACATCAGCTCTGAAACCAACCGGCGTAGGACATTAGAACACGCTGTATCCAATGACTGGGTTACTACCAACCCAATCAAACTGGTGCAGTTACAAGAATCCCATGCGGGCTTGCTATTTCTCAGGCCTTACTTTACAGACGAAATACTACATGGCTATATCACCGGGGTGGTGGCATTCCAGAAATTTTTTCAGAACTCAATCCACCCCGCATTCCCAGATGATTTGCAATTAAGAATACTAAACCGCGAGCATGGTGATTTACCCCAAGTAATCTATCAATTACACGAAGGAGAGCTGTCAAACACTGCATTGAAAGAACTGCATAAACAAGGTTTGATATTAACCACACCACTAAAGATCTCAGATAAAAATTGGCAATTGGAGATTACCCCCATCACAGCCTTCAGTCAGATAAGTTGGAACAGTTATTTTATCTTGGTTGGCATCTTTCTATTCACTGCTTTGCTAGGCATTTTTCTGCTTACCCAATCGGGCCGCACCAATCAAATTCGTGAGCTTGTAAGGATTAGAACCCGCGAGCTACAGAATTCTAACCATCAATTAAAAGACGAAATTATTACCCGGACTCAATTACAACAAGAACAAGCGCTACATAATAAAACGCTGGAAATGTTGACAAATAACCGTGATATTAAGGACATCATGGAGACCATTATTCTACATGCCGAGCAAATCCATCCAGACATGATTTGTTCTGTATTACTACTTGATGACGAAGGCAAACACCTACGCTTATGCGCAGCACCAAGCCTTCCCAATGATTACAAGCAGGCTATTAATGGTACTGCTATTGGCCCAAATATTGTCTCTTGCGGAACAGCAGCATTTAGTGGCAAAACCATCATTGTCGAAGACATTGCAACCCACCCATTCTGGCAGGACCATAAAGAACTTGCGCAACGTGCCGGCCTGGCTGCCTGTTGGTCATTTCCTATCCTGTCTAGCCAGAAAAAGGTACTAGGAACATTTGCTATTTACTATAAGAACATTAAGAGTCCTGAAGCTAGCGACTTGGCGTATATGCATCAATTGAGTCAACTCGCCAATCTTGCTATCGAGCACAAGAACGCTGATGAAGCCTTGCGCATTGCGGCTACAACCTTCGAATCTCATGAATCAATCATGATCACCGATAAGGCCGGTACCATACTTAGAGTTAACAAAGCATTTACCGATGTAACTGGCTATCAAAGTAATGAAGTCATAGGCAAGAATCCACGTGTCCTTTCATCGGGTCGTCAGTCAAAAGTTTTTTACCAAGACATATTTAAACAATTAGAAAAATGCGGCCTATGGCAGGGAGAAATTTGGAACCGACGAAAAAATGGTGATATATACCCCGAATGGGAAACGATTACTGCAGTCAAGAATAAATCCGGCCAGACAACACACTATGTTTCCCTGTTTGCTGATATTACAGAACGCAAGGCATATGAAAACCGTATACAGGACTTGGCCTTTTATGATCCGTTAACCAAACTGCCTAACCGACGTATGATATTGGAGAACCTTGGCCGTGAGATTGCATATACCCAACGCCACAAGCTATTTGGCGCATTACTATTTGTCGATTTGGATCAGTTTAAAACACTGAATGATTCTCTAGGACACCATGTTGGTGACGAGTTACTACAGCAAATTGGTCAAAGACTATTAAATAACATAAGGAAAGAAGATACGGCTGCACGCATTGGGGGTGATGAGTTCGTTGTACTCTTACATGCGGATAATAAAACACTTGAACAGGCAGCCAGACAAGCAACACTAGTTGCCAGAAACTTACACCAGGTGATATCGACCCCCTATACTTTGCAAGATGCCGAGTTTACTTTCACCTCAAGCATTGGCTTAACGGTCTATCCGCAACAGGATAATTTGCATCCGCTGGAACTCCTAAAGCAAGCTGATACAGCGATGTACAGTGCCAAACAGAAAGGCCGCAATATGATCAGTTTCTATCACCCGGATATGCAGGCCCATGCCAAAGAACGGCTCGCCATGGAAAACGATCTGAGACAGGCACTTAAAAACAATGATTTCGAGTTGTACTACCAACCGCAAATAAATTTTGATGGCCAACTTGTCGGTTTTGAAGCATTGATACGCTGGAACAACAAGAAACGCGGCTGGGTATCACCCAATCAATTTATCCCAGTTGCAGAAGAAACAGGACTAATTATCGAGATCGGCCAGTGGGTTTTAAACACAGCCTGCAAGCAAATGCATACTTGGCGGCAGATGAATCAAGCGCCCGATCATATAGCCATCAACGTCAGTTCACGGGAATTCCACATGCCGGAATATGAGCAGACAGTGATTAACACGATCAAGCAGGCTGGTATAACGCCTCAACAAATTATGCTTGAGCTGACAGAAAACATCATGATAGAGAATAATGAACAAACCATGCGAAAAATGCATATTTTAAAACAAGCGGGTATTAGGATCTCATTGGATGACTTTGGTACCGGCTATTCTTCTCTGAGTTACCTGAAAATGCTACCTATCGATCAAATCAAGATTGATCGATCTTTTGTACATGAAGTGGAATCTGATGAAAATAACAAAGTAATCGTTGAACTAATCATAGAAATTGCACGACACATGAATGTCGAAGTGATTGCTGAAGGCGTAGAAACTCGTACTCAGAAGACATTTCTAGAGAAAAAGAAATGCTTTTTATACCAAGGATTTTATTTTAGTAAGCCAAAATCAGTTAGCGAATTACAGGAGTATTTAGTACTTACAAAAAAACATCAGTCTCTGGTTGTATGATCGGACACTTAAAACTCTCGCATATTAGAATTCAATTAATTCCAAGAGATTAGATCATCCTTGATGAATACATTGTGTTGACAACTCCTTTCTTTTATAACGACATGAATTATTAAAATGGAACGCATACTCTTTCCCTCAATTAAGCCTGTTCTACACATACATTTTTCAATACTACCCCATGAAATTAGGCATTTTAACCACTATTTCCCTATGACAAGTTCGAAGACAATAGAAAGCCCTTGACTGTCTATCGTCAACCACTTAAAGTTAAAAGCAAGGATAGTACAGAATAGCTATTTGCAGCGTTGACATCACCTCAATACGTTTAGCGTAAGAAAATACTGGGGCACAGTTAAAATAGGTGGATTAGCTTTTATCCTATGACTCCAATAGTTTTAACCAATATTGAACGATGACCGATTTGAGAATTATAATAAATCAAAAGGACTGAGCAATTATCTACACTAATATGCCGAAGCATATCCGACACGCTAAGATATTTCATCTGCCGACTATTCAACGGAATACATTTCTCGTAGCAGGAAGTATCATACTGTTGTTTTCAATGACTTCTTTATTCCGGCCCGCCCATGCCGCATTAATAGGAGATGTAATTCGGCCCTACTTAGATTATACCGTTACCGTTGATGACAACATGCTGCGCATTCGCGAGAACATGGATGCCCAAGCGCTTTTTGGTTCAAACAAACTT
>JAJFJJ010000148.1 GCA_021774195.1 Nitrosomonas sp.
TCGTTAAATTAAATCACATCAGAAACACATCACCAACCACTGAGATCGACCCACTGGTGATTAAACCTAGAAAAATCAGTTGACCGCTAAAACCGCATATAAGTAACTGAATTATAAAATATGAAAACTAAGCGTTTTGCACACCATAAAGGTGATTGTAATAACGCTACACAGTTTTGTCATTGAATCTAAGGCCACAATACTATGTTGCCGCTCTTGCCAAGGACTACGGCCATTGGCTGCGAACGGCGCCTTGTCTTGTGACCTTAGATTCAACCTAAAATCCTCAGTTGGATTGTGTTTAGAGTGCGATATTGTTTCTTTTTGGCAAGGCGCAATGAGGCGAAATAACGAATTATTGCAACGAATTGCAACGCAGAAAAAATGAAAGAATAGCGTGCTATAAACATCATAGCGAGGCTCACCCAAGAGGTGTGTATCATATTAAAAATATTATTCTTAATTTCATAAGGTTGGTTGTTTTTGTAGCGGCCAACTGAGGAATTTAGGTTCAATGATCTAACAACATAAAGATCATTAATTAATAATAAAGAAAGGAAAATAAACATGGCAGCAGGACCAGAATTGCGTGATTTTGGCAGCAATTTAACCCAAACAAATCGGAATGTCGGAGAACTTCGTGACTTAATTTCAGATATTGACAACAAAATTGATCGCGTTGAGCTCGCTATCGATGCGGTTGATGCGGTCGAAAATAAAGCGGATGAATTCAGCAATACGATTAGTAAGCTCAAACTTACATTGAAATTAATGGACAAAACCGGGCCATTGAAATTCATTGCCAAAATCGGCACCAAAGTACTTGATGCAGTTCAGAATGTTACCGATAAAGTTCGAGAAAAAGCAGAAGAACTGGCAAAAAAGATTGATGACAGTAAACTTGAAGAAAAACTTGATGCGGCTCAAGAGAAATTAGAAAGTTTTGATATAAAACTAGCAGGTTCAGAACAAGTATTGCTCAAGAATATTGTTTCTGTCAATCAACTGATCACGGCTTTAGATAAGGTGGATGAACTAGACCTAAACGGGGACCCGGGAGCGCCGGCAGCCGCAGGCGCTGATGCGCTGGTAGCACCACCCAACACTACGATTTCAACCATCAACGATACCTATGACGATATCAAGGAACAGACACAAATCTTAGATAATGCAATACCCAGCGCCACTTTTCTACCGGTGCTTGGTGTCAGAATTGCATTTGATGGGATTTCCTCTTCCTTAAGCTTCCTGCGTGGTCCGCTCAATGCCGTTTCCAAAGTTCTCAAACCCATTGAAGGCGTGTTGGATGCCGTTGGTCTTGTCTTTAACGCAACAGTCGGTCCGGTGATTAACTATATTACCAAGACACTTGGTATTGATCGTATTATCAACTCAGCCGCTGACAAAATCACCAGTCTGTTACCAAACCCAGGTATATTCGATAATATCCTCGAAGATTTTGACACTGCATTCCTGGAAATCAACCCATTAGGGCAACTTGATGACTATCTTGGCATTTCGACATGGCTGGATGAGTTAACTCAGAAATTGCTTGACCCAGTAGGCGATCCACAAACTGGACCAATTGGTATCGGAGACTCCCAAAATGATCAATTAATTGGTACCGCAAGGGATGATTTGCTGGATGCCGGTGATGGAGACGACACGCTGAATGGCGCAGCAGGTGATGATATTCTCATCGCCGGCCCCGGACATGATTTACTCGATGGCGGTGACGGCACAGATACGGTCAATTTCCGTGGCAACTTCACCGAATACAGTTTCTCTCAGACCGATAATGACGGCACAATTATCTTCAATCACTTATACCCAACAAACCCGAGAATTACTGACGGTACTGAAGAAGTTCAGAATGTTGAATTATATACTTTTGCTGATTTTAGTTTAACACATAGCCAATTACTCAACAGTGTCTTTACTGCAACACCCGAGCAAACTGAATTGAACGGCACTGACAACCAAGATTTCCTTTTTGCTTCAACCTCATCCATCACAATTAATGGACTGGGCGGCAATGACATCCTGATAGGTAGCGCTAGCAACGACACTTTAAATGGTGGCGCAGGAGACGACACATTTGTTTACAGCGGTAGTGATGATCATTTTATTGGTGATAGCGGTAACGATACCTGGCGATTCCCTATCGATAATTCATCGGGCAACCCGACGGTCGATGCAGACATAGCACTCAACACGATTCGAATCAGCAGCAACCTTTCTACACTGACTTCTATTGAAAATATCGTGGTTGAAGACAACCGACAAACATTTTTATTTGGAGATGACACCGGTAATCGTATGGTCGCCGCTGGCAGTCGAGATTTACTTGATGGACGAAGTGGCGACGATCTACTGGATGGCGGCCCCAGCCAAGACATCCTGATTGGTGGGCCTGGTAATGACATCCTGTATGGCAACGAAGGTAATGACACGCTGGTGGCCGGTGAACTCACAGTACCCGGAATTACCAACTTTTATGACGGCGGTGAAGGCGATTTCGATGCACTAACTTACGCGTCTGACATCCGTGACATTGTTCAACGTGAATATATCAATGACGGAATGAAGCAAAAAGCACGTAGCCAGGAGGCATCCGGCCCGGTTCAAATATTTGCCGAAACCGGTTTGATCGAACGAATGTCAACCGATGGTAACACTGTGATCGCTACCGATACAGCTGTCAATATTGAGCAATTTATTGGTTCAGACTTTAATGACACGTTGTATGGCGGCCCTGGCACGTATATTGAGATAGACGGCGGCAAGGGCAATGACACCTTGTATGGACAGCTTGCCGGCCGTTTTGTCGGTGGCGGATTGGGTGATGACACAATCTATGCCGGGCTTGGTGGCGCAAACTACGAAGGTGGCGGCGGATTTGATGTCCTGCATTTAACGGAAACACCGGATGTACGCTGGTTGGTCCGTTTGGATGGTTCGATTGGCTCTTCACTGAAGGCGTTTACTGCTTTGGCAGGCGGTGAATTGGCCGAACCGGGCAAAAGTTTACAGAATCAAGGTGGCGCACTGGCTTCTGGAAATGTGGGCGAATTTGATGTCTACTATTCTGGGGATCAAAATGACTATTTTGAGTTGCGCGATAGAGGTTTAATCACAGTTCACGCAGCAGGCGGTGAAGATTTTCTAATGGGCAAAAATGGGGGAAGTAATAGCCCTTCTTTTGAACTCTATGGTGAAGCGGGTGACGATGAAATCGTTTTACAAGATACCGGCCTGGCTGACGGCGGTGAAGGTAATGACAACATTAGCGTAGATGCTGGTTCCAGTCACTCGGTACAAGTTCTAGGCGGCTTAGGTGATGACATCATACAGGTGCGTAGTGGCGCCGTGAGTATTGATGGCGGTGTTGGCTATGATGTACTCTCGGCAGCCACTAGAAACCCACTGGCAGGGCTTGATGTCGATTTAATCGTCGGCACATTGAGCAGTAATGGCAATGACCGCTTTTCCGGCTCGGTCAGTAATATTGAAGAATTGATCGGATCGGACGAACATACCGATATACTGCGTGGCAGCGACACGGGTGATCGTCTGATTGGCGCAGGTGGCAGTGATGTGATTGAAGGCCGAGGTGGTGAAGATGCATTGTACGGCGGCGCAGGTAGCGATACTTTAACTGGCGGTAATAGCGACGACCTAATACATGGTGGCTCAGGAAATGACACCATTGATGGCGGCTCTGGTATTGACACCGCGTCTTGGGCCTTTGCCACACCAAGCAACAATACAACTGAACTTGAGGCTAGCAGTTTTGGCCATTTAGATGTTGACCTGCTTTCTGGCAACGCCCAATTAGCACTTTTTAACGGTGGTCAGGAAACCGATACCCTCAACAACATTGAAAATATTTTAGGAGGCGACGGCAACGATACCATTCGTGGCGATAATAACGCTAATTTGCTGGCGGGCGGTGCTGGCAATGATCAACTTGATGGTCGAGATGGCGATGACGTACTGATACTCGAAGGAGATGACACAGCAACAGGTGGCCAGGGCGACGACCGATTTGTCATTGGATTGGGTGACGTAACCATTGATGGCGGCGAAGGCTTTGATAGCCTGGATTTCGGCACTTTGGCCGGCACTATTCACGTTGATTCGACTACCGGCACTTATACTGCCGTACTTGAAACGGATCAACCTGTATGGAAAAATGGCGGTGGCACAGAAACACGTAATGCCAATGGCGTACAACTTTCGCCCCAAGATGTGCTTGAAGCAGATACAACCTTTGCCAATTCAACGACTGACTTGGCTCGTACGATACCGAATGATATCAACTTTGAGATTGTGTTTGAGACTGAAACACAAACCGCTAGCGGCACTTTCTCCAGCATTGAGGCATTCATTTCAGGTGCGGCCAAATTAATCGGCTCCGCTATTGATGACAATTTCAGTGGTGATGACGGCGTCAATATTTTTGAAGGATTACAAGGCAACGATGTTATTGACGGCGGCGGCGACTCTGATACCACCATATTCTCAAATCCTATTGCAAATTATGCCATCACAAAAAACGCTGATAAATTTAATGTCACGAATACCATTGGAAGTGATGGACAGGATACGCTAACCAATATTGAACGTTTACAATTTTCTGACATTGGTATTGCTTATGATCTAGATACCAGTGCAGGAGAAGTCGCAAAACTTCTGGGCGCTGTTTTTGGCCGAGAGTCGGTAGCAAATAAAGAATTTGTCGGCATCGGTTTAGATCTAAAAAATATCGGTACAACGTATGAAGATTTGGCTGAACTGGCAATCAATATCACCGGAAAATCCACACCGGAAGAAATCGTCACACATCTGTGGAGCAATGTCGTTGGATCACCACCAAGCACGCAACAGGCTCAACCGTTTGTCGACATGCTTAATAACGGAACAACATCTGCTGAATTAGTCGTACTTGCAGCGGATACTGATTTAAATGTCACTAATATTAACTTGGTTGGTCTAACAGATCGTGGGATAGAATATATCTAATAAAAAAGTAACTATTCAGCTTACCCCTAGAATCCATCATTTCTGTGTTACAAAATGATCATTTACACGTGTAAACTCACATTTTGCGCCTTGAACTGATGAATTCTAGGGGCAATCAGAACAGTTACCGAAATATACTGAATAATTA